>NZ_JBHSQJ010000050.1:0-12259 GCF_042658505.1 Streptacidiphilus monticola
CCTAGGCGGGCCGGCGCGTCCTCGGGGCCGGAGGGCTGCCGGGTCGTCGGGACCGGCGGGCCTGCGCGTCCTCGGGCCGACGGGTCGGGGGCCGACAGGCCGCCGACCCGACGGGCCGGGGGCCCGACAGGCCGCCGACCCGACGGGCCGGGGGCCGATAGGCCGCAGAGGCCGACGGGCCGGCGCGTCCTCGGGGCCGGAGGGCTGCTGGCGCCCCGGCCGCCGGGGCAGAGGGGCGGGGCTACCGGTTCGTCGGCCGCCGGGGCAGAGGGGCGGAGGCTGGCGGGTGGGCGGCGGCCCGCCGCCCGGGGCGACGGGCGGAGCTGGCGGGGCAGGACCCGCCGCAGTGCCGGCGGCGTCACCCCGGGACGGGCGTCCGCGGGGGTGGCGGCGGCGGCCTCGGCGTGGGCGTCCGCCGACGCATCGGGCTGCTCGGTCACATGCCCCTGGCGTGGGTCTCGGCCACCGGCGACCAGCCAGCCTCAGAGCAGCAGCACACGCCCATCCGTCGGGGAGCTGGCCCGGCCCCGGCGCCGCCGCACTGGACCGGGCCGTCGCGGAAGGGCCGCGTCCCGGCTTCCTCACCCCCGCCACCGCCGAGGCGGGCCCTCCACGCCCTCGACTTCGCCCTCGTCGCAGGCCAACCGTGGCGCCGAGGCCCGGCCGGTGTTCCAGGCCCTGGGGGGTGGGTCACCCTCCGACGCCGGGCCGGTCGGTCGCGAACCCGTGGCCGCCGGCCGGGCCGGGCGGGGCGAGTCCCGTCAAGGCCCCTGCCAGGCGAGCGGGTTGACGATCTGTCAGCTGCCATGCCGTCAGACCTGTACCGCGCTTGGTTACAGGCTGGAAGTGACCCCCTGAACGTCTGGATCGGGACACTGTTCGCCACCGTGGCACCGAGCCCTGTCGCCACGGAGGACACGCCGAACGACCTGACCGAACGACCTGACCGACTGACCTGACCGACAGACCTGACCGGCTCTGCACCCCCACCACTCACCTCCAAGGAGACCGCTCCATGGCACGAAGTGAAGCAGCGCGTCAGCTCCAGAACCTCGCCGCCGATCACGCCGCCGCTCAGAGGCTCTGCATGCCGGTCGCGGAGTACCGCGGCCTGCGCGACGAAGCCCTCGCCGAGCCCGAGGGCACCTCGCGCCGGACCCTGCTGCGACGCGCCGCCGGGCTCGGACTCGCCACCGCCGCCGCGACCGCTGCGCTGCCCAAGGCCCGAGCGGCAGCCGCGACTTCGGGCGCCGCGCCCCGCGTCGCGATCGTCGGCGCGGGTATCTCCGGGCTCAACGCCGCGCTCACCCTCGCCGACAAGGGCGTCGCGGCCACGGTCTACGAGGCCAACCCCTCCCGCATCGGCGGGCGCATGTACTCGCAGGGTTCCCCGGCCAACCCGGGCTACTGGGACCAGGGTCAGGTCTCGGAGTACGGCGGCGAACTGGTCGACACCGGACACAAGGAGATCCAGGCCCTGTGCCGCCGCTTCGGCCTGTCGCTCACCCCGGTACGCCACGTCTACGGCGCCGACGCCGACCAGGTGCTGTGGTTCGACGGCGGCTACTACGCCCGTTCCCAGGCCGACGAGGACTTCAAGCCGGTCTGGCAGGCGATCCAGAACGACGTCAACGCGGGCGTCGGCTACGCGCCGACCTGGAACAACCACAACGCCGCCAACGTCGCCCTGGACAACATGTCGGTCCGGGACTGGATCAACTCCCGTGTCCCCGGCGGCTACGGCAGCAAGCTGGGGCAGTTCCTCGACGTCGCCTACAACGTCGAGTACGGCGCCGACACGGTGAACCAGTCCTCCTACGCCCTGCTCTGCCTGCTGGCCTGGCAGGCCAACCCCGGCAGCTTCAACGTCTGGGGCGGCTCGGACGAGCGCTACCACATCACCGGGGGCAACGACCAACTGCCGCGCGCCATCGCGGCTGCGCTCCCGGCCGGCACGGTCAAGCAGGGCTGGACGCTGACCGCCGTCACCCGCAACAGCGACGGGACCCAGTCGCTCTCCTTCGACCTCGACGGCGGCGGCAGCACCCAGGTGACCGCGGACCACACCATCCTCGCCGTACCGCTGCCGATCCTGCAGCACCACGTGGACCTGTCGGGCGCGGGCCTGGACACGATGATGCAGGGCGTCCTCACGCACATGACGATGGGCTACTGCACCAAGCTCAACATGCAGTTCACCAGCCGTCCCTGGGTGGGCACGGGCCCCTGGCCCGGCTCCTCCAACGGCGAGATGTTCAGCGACCAGCCCTTCCAGCAGGTCTGGGACGTGACCCGGGGCCAGGCCGGCGCCGACGGCATCCTGGTCCAGTACGGCGGCGGCACCCTCGCCTCCGGGCTGACCCCGCCCTCCGCGTTCACCGACTCCGGCACCGCCTACACGAAGAAGCTCGCGCAGACCTACCTCGGCCAGATCGAACCGGTCTTCCCCGGCACGACCGCGGCCTGGACCGGCCGGGCGAAGCTCTCGGCCTGGCACCTGAACCCGTACTCCTACGGCGCCTACTCCAACTGGCCGGTGGGCTACCTGTGCACCTACGCCGGCTACGAGGGCACCGCGCAGGGCAACCTGCACTTCGCCGGCGAGCACACCTCCTACGACTTCCAGGGCTATATGAACGGAGGAGCCGTCGAGGGCGCCCGCGCGGCCAAGGAGGTGCTCGCCGTCCTCAAGTAGCCTCGGAGTCCGGCCCGTTCAGATCGTCGAGGGCCAGGGACAGCTGCCGCAGCGCCGTGATCGCCGCCTCGAGGGCGTCCGGCCCCATCCGCCGCGCCAGGCGCTCCGCCGCCTTGCGGTGGTGTGGCCGGATGCGCTCGACCGCCGCGAACCCCTCCGGCGTCGGACGCAGCAGCTTGGCGCGCGCGTGCGCCGGGTTGGGCAGGTATTCGGCCAGGCCCTTCCCCACCAACAGGTCGGCGATGCGCTGCACGCTCTGCCGGGTGACGCCCATGGCCCGGGCGATCCCGGCCACCGGCAGCGGCTCGGCCAGGACCGCGCCCAGCACCTGCCACCAGGCGGCGGTCAGGCCCGCGGGGCGCGCCAACTCCTCGGCCAGCTCCAGGAACTGGCCGTTCAGCCGGAAGGACGTCAGCGCCGCGTCGGACAGCTGGGCAGCCGCCGTCCGCTCGGGCGCGCTCACCGGGCCGCCCGGGCCGCCTCGGCCGCCGCCAACTCCCAGTACGCGGCGGCGTCCTGACGGGCGAAGAGCCGGTACCAGGCGTCGAGCACCTTGGGCTCGTAGACGTCCAGCCGGGCCAGCACGGCGCGGGCGAACTCCACGGGGGCGGTCGGCCGGGCGGTGATCAGGTCCCCGTCGGCGACGGCGGGCTCGTCGCGGTAGTGCGCCGCGCCGGTGTAGCCGGGCGCGGCGGACAGGTACTCGACCGCGCCGCTGGTGTGCGGGCGGTCGTTGAGCAGGCCCTCCCGGGCCAGCCCGAAGGTGGCGCCGCAGATCGCGGCCACCGGCACGCCCGCCGCCAGGAAACGGCGCGCGGCGCGGGCGAAGGCGGCGTTGCCCTCCTCGGCATTCCAGGTGGCCGCGCCCGGCAGGATCAGCATGGCGCTGTCCGCCGGGTCGAGCCGGTCCAGGACGAGGTCGGGCAGGATGCGCATGCCTCCCGCGGTGGTGACGGGCCCGTCGGTCTCGGCGACCGTGGCCACGTCGTACCGGCCGGGCTCGCGCTGCCAGGCCTCGCCGCGGACATGGGCGATGGCGTGGCCCACCTCCCAGTCGGCCAGTGTGTCGTAGACGGCGACGTGAACGCTTCGAGCAGTCATGACAGCATGCTGTCTCTTTGCCAGCATGCTGTCAATCCTTTCACCCCGCCACCCTGGCCAGCAGTACCGCCTGCGGCGGTCGGCCCGGCTCCGGCGGCGGCATCCGCACCTCGGCCGTCAGGTCGAAACCCGCGTGGCCCAGGCGTCCGGCCATCTCCTCGACGCCGAACCGGAACGAGCGGTAGCTCACCGGATGCCCGTACGCCTGCTCAGGCCGCCGCTCGCCCTCGCCAACATGGAAGCCGATCGCGAGCCGCCCACCCGGCCGCAGCACCCGGCGGAACTCGGCGAACACGACCGGCACCGCCTCCGGCGGGGTGTGCACGATCGACCACCACGAGACCACCCCCGCCAACTCCCCTTCCCCGTAGTCCAGTCCGGTCATCGAACCGACGTCGAAGCGCAGCGCCGGATACCGGCGGCGCGCCACCGCCACCATGCCCGGCGACAGGTCCACCCCGGACACGTCGAGACCCAGCCCCGCCAGATACTCCGTCACATGCCCCGGCCCGCAGCCGACTTCGGCCACCGGGCCACCGCCGTCACCCCGCACCTCCTCCGCGAACGCCGCCAGCAGCGCGCGCCCCAGCACCAGGGACGCGAACAGCCCGGGCACCCGCTCCGCGTAGGACTCCGCCACCGTGTCGTACGACTCCCGCGTGGCCTGCAGGAACTCCGGCTCCGTCATGACCGGCACCCTAAGTCCCGGCACTGACAACAGCCGCGCAACTACACTCGCCGGACATGACGACGATCGACGAACACGGCCGTCCCGAACCCCCGTTGACGGCCGGCGAACTCGGCACCCTGCTCGGCTTCCTCGACTACCAGCGGGCGACCCTCGCCTGGAAGTGCGCCGGGCTGGACGCGGCCGGCCTGCGGGCCACCACCGCCGCCTCGACGATGACCCTCGGCGGCATGCTCAAGCACCTCGCCTACGTCGAGGACCACTGGTTCTCCCGCTCGCTCCACGGCAACGACGCGGTAGCCCCGTGGAACGCCGTCGACTGGAAGGCCGACGAGGACTGGGACTGGCACTCGGCCGCCGAGGACACCCCCGAGCAGCTGCTCGCCCTGTGGCAGTCCTCCGTCGATCGCTCCCGTGCCCTGGTGGCCGAGGCGCTCGCCGACGCCGAGGGCGACCCCTTGGGCCGCCTCGCCCGCCGCACCTGGCCGGACGGCAGCGCGCCCAGCCTGCGCTGGATCCTCTGCCACATGATCGAGGAGTACGCCCGCCACAACGGCCACGCCGACCTGCTCCGTGAGTCGATCGACGGCCGAACCGGGGAATAGGCGCCGCTCGGCGCAGGCGGAGCGCGCCCGGCCCGCGCCCGCCACACTGCGCCAGGGGCCGCCGCAACCGCTCGCCGCCGGTCAGGGGCGAGGCTAGGCTCGGCGGCATGACCGATGACACGGACAAGGACGTACTCACCCGCATCAAGGCCCTGGTGGACGAGGAGCACCAGCTCCGCTCCGGCGGCTCGGGCGACGACGCCGGACGGCTGGCCTCGCTGGAGGCCCAGCTCGACCAGTGCTGGGACCTGCTGCGGCAGCGCCGCGCCGCCAAGGAGTTCGGCAACGACCCCGGTGCCGCCCACGCCCGGCCGATCAGCGAGGTCGAGGGCTACCAGCAGTAGGTCCACCGTCCCCGCCCCGCCCGGCAGCTGAGCCTCCGTCAGCCGCCCGCAGCCGCGCCTCGGCCGCGTCGAGGAACAGCTCCAGCGCCGCCGGATAGGAGCTGCGCCGCATCTCGCGGCGCAGCTCCGGGGCCATCGCCGCAAGATGCGGATGGGTGTCGGCCGGAACGCCCGTGTAGATGCGGTCCCAGACGCGGTCCTCGGCCTCGCGCGCCGCTTCCGGCAGCGCCTGCCAGCAGGCGTCCTGCGCCGCGTGGGACATGCCGGAGTCGACCAGCACGTGGTAGAGCCGGGCCGCCTCGGCGTCGGGGAAGCCGGCGCCGCGCAGCACGCCGAGGATGCGGTCGATGGCCCGTGCCTCGTGACGGCGCCCGGTGGTCCGGTAGCTCGCCAGCGCGGCGGCCTGCGGGTGGTCGAGGTAGCCCGCGTGGATCCGGCGGCCGATGTCGCGCAGGTCCTGCTTCCACTCCCCGGTCGGGGTCCAGCCGTCCAGGGCGCGGCCGATCAGCTCGTCGGCGACGGCCAGCAGCAGGTCGTCGGTGCTGCGGAAGTACCGGTAGAGGGCGCTGGGGTCCGCGCCCAGGGCGGCGCCGAGCCGACGGGCCGTCAGGCCGCCCGCGCCGTGCTCGCGCATCATCCGCAGCGCGGTGTGCACGATCAGTTCCTCGGAGAGCACCGTCCCCTGCTTGGTGGGCCTGCGGCGCTGCCGCGCGCCGCCCGCGATCCGTCCGCCGTTCGCCTCGCTCATGGGGCGGAGCTTATGTCAACGGCATTGACCTGAACAGAGCCCGACGGCTTTCATGACGCCACCCCAGCTCCCAGGCAGCCAGGAAGGCGGACAGCCATGGCCACGGACATGCGAAGATCCCTCGGAGTGCTCGACGGCGTCGTCATCGCCGCGTCGAGCACCGCGGCCACCACGAGCATCGGCATCGGACTCGGCCTGCTGGCCGGCGTCGTCGGACTGCACCTGCCGGTGCTCATGCTGCTGGCCTTCCTGCCCGTGGCCTGCATCGCCGGCGCCTACGCACGGCTCAACCGGGTGGACCCCAACGCCGGCAACTCCTATGTCTGGATCGGCCGTTCGCTCAACCCCTGGCTGGGCTTCCTGAGCGGCTGGGTGATGATCGTCGCCTCGGTGGTCTTCCTGGCCTACACCACCACCGTCACCGGTTCGGCGCTGCTGGCCCTGGCCGGCCAGGCCGGGCTGCACCGCCTGCCGGGTCTGGGCCTGGACCCCGGCTCCACGCTCCAGTCCACGCTGCTCGGCATGGTGGTGCTGCTGGCCGTGACCGTCACCGCGACGGTCGGCGTGGACCTGGCGGCGAAGTTCCAGCGGGCCCTGCTCGTCTTCGAGTACCTGGTGCTGCTGGGCTTCTGCGGCTACGGCCTGTTCGCCGGCTCCCAGCCGTTCTCCCTGGAGTGGTTCGACCCGTTCGGCATCCCCTCCGTCGCCGCCCTCACGCAGGGCATGGTGCTGGCGGTGTTCTGCTACTGGGGCTTCGACGCCGTCTTCAGCGTCAGCGAAGAGGTGCGCGACCACCGCGACGCCTCGCGGGCCGGGACGATCGCGCTGGTGACCATGCTCGGCCTGTTCCTGCTCGGCTCCGTTGCCTTCCAACGCGTGCTGCCGCTGGGCGAGTTGGCCGACCACGGGGCCGAGGGGCTGACCTACTTCGGCAGCCGGCTCGCCTCCCAGCCGCTGGCGGCGCTGCCCCTGGTCGCCCTGACCTTCTCGGCCGTCGCCTCGCTCCAGGCCGGCGTGATCCCCACGGTCCGGTCCATGTTCGCCATGGGCCGCGACGGCACGCTCGGGCCGGTGTGGACCCGGATCCACCCCCGCTTCGGCACCCCGGCCGCAGGCACCCTGCTGCTGGGCGCGATCGGCGCGGCGGTGGCCGGGCTGTCCCTGGTCATCCCCAAGGTCACCGACCTGATCAACGCCGCCGTCAACGCCATCGGCATCGTCGTCGCCGCGTACTACGCGCTGACCGCGCTCGCCGCCGCCGCGCGCTTCCGCGGACTGCTGCGCACCAGGCCCAGGGAGGCGCTGGGCGCGGTCGTACTGCCGGTGCTGGGCGCCACCGCCCTGCTGGCGCTCGGCGGATACCTGTGCTGGACCTTCTGGCGCAGCGCGGACCACTTCCAGGTCGCCGCCGACAACGGCTGGTTCGAGCTCTCGGTGCCCGCCTTCATGGTGCTGTCCGGCCTGGCGGCCGGCGCCTGGGCCAAGTGGCGCCGCCGCTCCCCCTACTTCCACCGCGTGCCCGAGGCCGGCCACCCGGCCACCAGCGCCGTCCCCCAAGGGAGTTCCCGATGACCCACGCCGACCTCGTCCTCACCGGCGGCCAGGTGCTGACCATGGACCCGGCCCGCAGCCGGGCCACGGCCCTCGCGGTGACCGGCGAGCGGATCACCGCCGTCGGCCACGCCGAGGTGCGCGCCCTGGTCGGCCCGCGGACGGAGGTGGTCGAACTGGACGGCCGCGCCGTGCTGCCGGGCTTCCAGGACGCCCATGTGCACGCCGTGTTCGGCGGCATGGAGCTGGGCGCGTGCGACCTGACCGGCACCACCGACCTCGCGGAGTACCTGCGTCGCGTCGCCGCCTACGCCGCCGCCCACCCCGAGCGGGAGTGGATCACCGGGGGCGGCTGGTCCATGGAGAGCTTCCCCGGCGGCCTGCCGACCCGTCAGCTGCTCGACGAGGTCGTGCCCGAGCGCCCGGTGTACCTGCTCAACCGCGACCACCACGGCGCCTGGGCCAACTCCCGCGCCCTGGAACTGGCCGGGGTCACCGCTGACACCCCCGACCCTGCCGACGGCCGCATCGAGCGCGAGCCCGACGGCACCCCCAGCGGCATGCTGCAGGAGGGCGCCACCGGCCTGGTCGGCCGGGCCGTCCCGGCCGCCACCGCCGCCGACCGCCTGGCCGGACTGCTGCGCGCCCAGACGCTGCTGCACTCGCTCGGCATCACCGCCTGGCAGGACGCCCTGCTCGGCTCCTACGCCGGCAATGACGACGTCGCGGACGCCTACACGACGGCGGCGGCGACCGGCAGGCTCACCGCCCGGGTCAACGGCGCCCTGTGGTGGGAACGCGGCCGCGGGGCCGAGCAGATCCCCGAACTGGTGGACCGGCGCAAGCAGTTGGCGGTCGGCCGGTTCCGCGCGGACTCGGTGAAGATCATGCAGGACGGCATCACGGAGAACTTCACCGCCGCCATGACCGTCCCCTATCGTGACGCCTGCGGCTGCGCCACGGCCAACGCGGGCCTCAGCTTCGTCGACCCGGAGGCCCTCAAGGGCTACGTCACGCAGCTCGACGCGCTCGACTTCCAGGTCCACTTCCACGCCCTGGGCGACCGCGCGGTCCGCGAGGCCCTGGACGCGGTCGAGGCGGCGCTGCGCGCCAACGGCCCGCGCGGCAACCGCCACCACCTGGCCCACCTCCAGGTGGTGCACCCCGACGACGTCCCCCGATTCGCCCGGCTGGGCGCGGTGGCCAACCTGCAGCCGCTGTGGGCCGCCCACGAGCCGCAGCTGGACGAGCTGACGACGCCCTTCCTCGGCGGCCGTCTCGCCGAGTGGCAGTACCCGTTCGGAGACCTGCTGCGCGCGGGGGCCACCCTGGCCGCGGGGAGCGACTGGCCCGTCTCCTCCCCGGACCCGCTGGCCGGCGTCCACGTCGCCGTCAACCGGATCGCCCCCGGCGAGGACCGCCCGGCCTTCCTCCCCGAGCAGCGGCTGGACCTGACGACCGCCCTGGCCGCCTACACCGCCGGGTCCGGGTACGTGAACCGCCTCGACGACACCGGCACGCTCCGCGCCGGCGCCCTCGCCGACCTGGTGGTCCTGGACCGCGACCCCTTCGCCGGACGCCCCGAGGACATCGCCGACGCCCGGGTCACCCAGACCTACGTCGGCGGCGAACGCGTCCACGACGCGGGCTGACAGCCCGAGTGCCTGGGCGGGCTACGGCACGCCCAGGCCTCACCGTGCGTGCCCCGACCTGCGCGGCCCCGGTTACGGGATCACCACGGCCGTGCCGGACACCCGGACCCGGGCGTCGCCCTCGGTCAGTGCCACCGTCAGGACGCCCGGTCGGCCCAGGTTGTCCCCCTGGTGCAGCGTCAACTCCGCCGTGGCGGGGACGAGTCCGAGCGCGCGCAGGTAGTGGCCGAAGGCCAGCGCGGCCGCCCCGGTCGCCGGGTCCTCGACCACGCCGCCCACGGGGAAGGGGTTGCGCACGTGGTAGACGGACTCCGACTCCCGGTGGACCAGGTCGACCGTGGTCAGGTCGCGGGCGCGCATGAACTGCGCCAGGCCGTCGAAGTCGTAGGAGAGCCGGGCCAGCCGGTCGCGGGTGGCTGCGGCCAGGATCAGGTGCCGGGCGCCCGCGTAGCCGATGCGCGGCGGCAGCTGCGGGTCCAGCTCCGCCGCGGACCAGCCGAGCAGACGCAGCGCCTGGTCCAGCGACGCGGCGTCCACCTCCTCCAGGGCGGGTTCGACGCTCGTCAGCGTCGCCCGCAGCCCCTCGTCCACGGCGACCGGGACCTCGCCCGCCCTCGTCCGGAACAGCAGGTCCCCGGGCCCGAGGCGCTCGGCGACGGCGACGGCCGCGGCCACCGTGGCGTGACCGCAGAACGGCACCTCCGCCTCGGGGCTGAAGTACCGGACGTCCAGGTTCCGCCCGTCCCGACGGGTGACGAAGGCGGTCTCGGAGTAGCCGACCTCCTTGGCCAGCGCCAGCATCTGCTGATCCGTCAACTCCGAGGCGTCGAGCACCACCCCGGCCGGGTTCCCCCCGGCCGGGGTGGTGGTGAAGGCGGCATAGCGCAGCACGGTGTCGTCCATGCCCGCCCAACGAACGGCCTCAGGTGATCATTCCCGGCTCGTGCCGGTGTCGGACACCGCAGCCCCGCAGCTGTCCGGACAGGGCGCTAGACCCCCTGCGGCAGCCGTTTCGCGTGGCTGCGCAGCTGGATCGCCGTCGCGATCTCGAAGATGCCGATGACCAGCAGCCAGCAGCCCGCGAAGAGGGTGAGCGCCGCCAGCGAGCCCACGGGCCAGCTGAGCACGATGATCCCGGCGACCGCGTTCAGCACGCCCAGGAAGATCTGCCAGCCGCGCGCCGGCATGTCCGCGTCGCTGATGCCGGCCATCAGCTGCATCAGTCCGCGGAACAGCCAGCCGATGCCGATCCAGATGGCGAGCAGCAGCAGCGACTCGAAGACGCTGCGGAAGCAGAACAGGCCGAGCAGGATGCACAGCGAGCCGCTGATGAAGGCGAGCACCCGCAGGGCGGTGCTCGCGTGCGTGCCGAAGGCCGCGAACAGCTGGCCGACGCCGATGACGATCAGGTAGAGGCCGAACAGCACGCCGACCACCAGCAGCGTGGCCTTCGGCCACACCAGCACGATGATGCCGAGCACCAGCGACAGCACGCCCACCAGCAGCACGGTCTGCCACGCCGCCCGGCTCAGCAGGTTCAGCGGTCCCGGCAACGGCGGCTGCGGCTCCGACGGCCGCTGGGAGGACTGGTACGCCGACGCGGGGGACGAGGGGGACGGGGGCGCCGACGGCGATTCGGACGCCTGGGGATCGGACATGGGCTCGCCTCCTGACAGCCGGTACAGCGGTACGGCGGCGGTAGGAACCGCCTGCTCCAACCTGACATACCGCCACAGAAGCCGCTCGGCAGAAAGATCCGCCGGAGTGGGCGAATTGTCGGACCGTCACCCCAAAGAGTGGTCCGTCCGGGTAATCCCCCGATAGTTGCGCCGCCCGCGGCGCATGCCTGAGTACCTTGCCGAAAAGGCCTCAGCACGCACACGGGGAGGGCACACGCATGCCGGACGCGGGACTCTGGGAGGCCGGTTCGGCCGGGGCGCGGGCCCGCGAGCTGTATCTGGCGGGAGCGCCCCAGCTCTCCCCGGTGCGGCCGCCGATCCTGGCGTCCTGGGACCGCTGCCGCACCCAGGGCCTCTCCCCCGACCACGACGACCTGCCCTACCAACCGGACCTGGAATCCGAGGAGTTGCTGCTGCGCGCCGCCGGGCCGGTGCTGCAGCGGTTGCACACCCAACTGCTGGACACCCGCGTCAGCGTGCTGTTCACCGACGCCGGGGGGCGGGTGCTGGAGCGCCGCGCCGGGGAACGGAGCCTGAACCGGCAGCTGGACCGGGTGCAGGCCGCTCCCGGCTTCAGCTATGCGGAGGACCACGCGGGGACCAACGGCATCGGCACCGCCGTCACCGAGCGCCGCCCCTTCGCGGTGATCGGCAGCGAGCACTTCGCCGAGCGGCTCCAGCTCTTCGCCTGCGCGGGCTCACCGGTGCTGGACCCGGTGACCGGGGAGCTGCGCGGCATCGTCGATCTGACGACCTGGCACCACGAGGCGCACCCGCTGATGGCCGCGCTGGCCCGGGAGGCGGCGCTGGCGGTGCAGCTGCGCCTGCTGGACCAGTACTCGCAGCGCGAGCGCGCCTGGGCGGCATCCCGCCGCCGGGAGCTGACCCGGATGGAGCGGACGGCCGAGGAGCTGGCCTTGCAGGCGGCGCGGATCTCCGCCCGTTCCCGGCGCGGCGTCCCCCCGCCCCGGCCGGTGCCCGCGGCCGGCGACGAGTCGCTGACCGAGGCGGCCTTCGCGGCACGGCAGCGGCTGGCGCTGCTGTGCGAGGCGGGGGTGCGCATCGGCACGACGCTGGAACTGGACCGCACCGCGGAGGAGTTGGCCGAGGTCGCGGTGCCGGAGCTGGCCGGGCTGGTCGCGGTGGACCTGGCGGAGTGGGTGCTGGCCGGGGAGGAGCAGCCGCCCGCCGGGCTA
>NZ_JBHSQJ010000050.1:12307-28428 GCF_042658505.1 Streptacidiphilus monticola
ACGGCCGCGGAACTGACGGCGGCTCAGCCGGTGGGGTCGCCGGTGCGGTACCCGTCGCGGAGTGCGGCGGCCCGCTGCCTGGACCTGGGGGCGCCGGTCGCGGCACGGGAGCGCGGCCGCGAGGTGCTGGCGGTTCCGGTCCGGGCCCGGCCGGGGCTGCTGGGGGTGGCCCTCTTCGAACGGCCGCCCGGCGCAGAAGCGTTTCTGCACGACGACCTGACGCTCGCCGACGAACTCGTCGCCCGCGCCGGGCTCTGCCTGGACAACTGCCGCCGCTTCGCCCGGGAGCACGCCCTCGCGCTGACCCTGCAGCGCTCCCTGCTGCCCCGCGCCCTGCCCGAGCAGCACGCGGTGGACGTCGCCTTCCGCTACCTCCCCGCCCAGGCCGGCGTGGGCGGTGACTGGTTCGACGTGATCCCGCTGTCCGGCGCGCGGGTCGCCCTCGTCGTCGGGGACGTCGTCGGGCACGGCCTGCACGCCGCCGCGACGATGGGCCGGCTGCGCACGGCGGTCCGCAACTTCGCCGCCCTCGACCTGCCGCCGGAGGACCTGCTGGCCCAACTCGACGCGCTGGTGGACCAGATGGACCAGGACGAGGCCGCCGACCGCAGCGGCTCCGGCGTCATCGGCGCCACCTGCCTCTACGTCGTCCACGACCCGGTGACCCGCCGCTGCACCATGGCCGCCGCCGGGCACCCCAGCCCGGCCCTGGTCGCCCCGGACGGCGGCGTCAGCTTCCCCGGCCTCCCGGCGGGACCGCCGCTGGGCCTCGGCTCGACGCCCTACGAGTCACTGGAGCTGGACCTGCCCGACGACACCCGGCTCGTCCTCTACACCGACGGCCTGATCGAGGACCGGGGCCAGGACCTCGACGCGGGCCTGCTCCGCCTCGCCTCGGCCCTCGCCGGGCCGCCCCGCTCGCCCGACCAGCTCTGCGCCGCCGTCGTGCGCGAACTGCTGCCGCAGCGGCCCAGCGACGACGTCGCCCTGCTGGTGGCCCGGACCCTGCCGCCCGCTGAGGACCGGGTGGCCTCCTGGCCGGTGCCGCTGGCCCCGGAGTCCGTGGCCGGTCTGCGCGCGGCGGTGGTGCGGCAGTTGTCCGAGTGGGGGCTGGAAGAACTGGCCTTCACCACCGAGTTGATGGTCAGTGAGCTGGTCACCAACGCCATCCGGCACGGGGCGGGGCCGGTCGAGCTGCGGCTGCTCCGCGACCGCGCGCTGATCTGCGAGGTGGCCGACGCCAGCTCGGTCTCCCCGCGGCTGCGCCGGGCCCGCAGCGAGGACGAGGGCGGTCGCGGCCTGTTCCTGGTGGCGCAGCTCGCCCAGCGCTGGGGCACCCGGTACACGCCGACCGGCAAGGTCATCTGGTGCGAGCAGCCGCTGCCCGCCCGGATCACTCCGGCGCCCTCCCGGGATGCCGAACGGCGACTCCCGGCATAGCTTCGCCGTGTAGCCCGTACGGTACGCACAGTGAAGGAGAGCGGGCATGCCAGGCAAGTTCGAGGTGTACCAGGAGAAGGCCCAGGAGTACCGGTTCCGTCTGAAGACGGCGACCGGCGAGGTCGTCGCGGTCAGCGAGGCCCACGACTCCATGGAGGCCTGCCGGCGGGCGATCGAGGCGGTGCGCAAGCACGCCCCCTACGCCAAGCTGGAAGACTCGGCCGTGGCCGCGGCGCCCGCGAGCTGACCCCGCGCGGAGAACGGCAGGGGCCGCGTCCCGGTGCACGGACGCGGCCCCTGCCGCTGCGTCAGAAGTGGCGCGGCGTCAGAGGATCGCGCCCGGACGGTACTTGGCGGCCTCCGGGTGCGCCGCCACGACCTCCTCGACCTGCTTCACGACCTCGGCGACCTGCGCGGCCGCCGCGCCGGTGAAGGAGAGCCGGTCGGCGAGCAGCGCCTCCAGCTCCACCCGGTCCAGCGGGATGCGCGGGTCGTCTGCCAGCCGCTGGACCAGCTGGTTCTCGCGCACGCCCTGACGCATCGCCAGGGCCGAGGCCACCGCGTGCTCCTTGATCGCCTCGTGGGCGGTCTCCCGGCCCACGCCCGCGCGCACCGCGGCCATCAGCACCTTGGTGGTGCCCAGGAACGGCAGGTAGCGGTCCAGCTCGGCGGCGATGACGGCGGGGAAGGCACCGAACTCGTCGAGCACGGTGAGGAACGTCTCCAGCAGGCCGTCGAAGGCGAAGAAGGCGTCCGGCAGCGCGACCCGGCGCACGACCGAGCAGGAGACGTCGCCCTCGTTCCACTGGTCGCCCGCGAGTTCGCCGGTCATCGAGGCGTAGCCGCGCAGGATCACCATCAGGCCGTTGACGCGCTCGCAGGAGCGGGTGTTCATCTTGTGCGGCATCGCGGAGGAGCCGACCTGCCCCTCCTTGAAGCCCTCGGTCACCAGCTCGATGCCGGCCATCAGCCGGATCGTCTTGGCCAGGCTGCTGGGCGCGGCGGCCAGCTGCACCAGCGCGGAGACGACGTCGTAGTCCAGGGAGCGCGGGTAGACCTGGCCGACGCTGGTGAGCACGGTGTCGAAGCCGAGGTGGGCGGCGACCCGCTGCTCCAGCTCGGCGAGCTTCCCGGCGTCGCCCCCGAGCAGGTCCAGCATGTCCTGCGAAGTGCCGACCGGGCCCTTGACGCCGCGCAGCGGGTAGCGGGCGATCAGCTCCTCGAGCCGGCGGTAGGCGACGAGCAGCTCGTCGGCCGCGGTGGCGAAGCGCTTGCCGAGGGTGGTCGCCTGGGCGGCGACGTTGTGTGAGCGGCCGGTCATGACCAGCTCGGCGTGCTCGGCGGCGAGTGCGGTGAGCCGGGCCAGCACGGCGACCGTGCGGTCGCGGACGTGCTCGAGCGACTGCTTGATCTGCAGCTGCTCGACGTTCTCGGTCAGGTCCCGGGAGGTCATCCCCTTGTGGATCTGCTCGTGCCCGGCCAGCGCGCTGAACTCCTCGATGCGCGCCTTGACGTCGTGCCGGGTGACGCGCTCGCGCTCGGCGATGGACGCCAGGTCCACCGTGTCCAGCACCCGCTCGTAGTCGGCGACCGCGCCCTCGGGCACCGCGATGCCGAGGTCGGCCTGCGCCTTCAGCACGGCCAGCCACAGCTGCCGCTCGAGGACGACCTTGTGTTCGGGGGACCACAGCCGCGCGAGCTCGCCGGAGGCGTAGCGGGCGGCCAGGACATCGGGGATGAAGGGCTTCGCGCTCACGGGCGCCAGTCTATCGGTCCAGGTCATCGCTCCTGGCCGGCGGTCCGCAACCGGGCCACCCGGCTGCGGACCCCGTCCAGGGCGAGGTCCAGCCCCGCCTCGAACTCCCGGTCCCGGGAAGCCTGTACGCCGTCCGTCAGCTCCGGACGGATGCGCTCGCCGCGGTCCATCAGCTCGGGGTCGATCTTCCGCGCGTCGCCCAGGACCTGGGCGTGCAGCGCGTCCTCGTCCATCCCGGAGCGCCTGACCATGGTCAGCCACTGGGTCTCCGCGGTGGCGAAGCCGTAGACGAACTGGAAGATCAGCCCGAGCGCGGCCCCGGTCTCCCGCTCCGGCAGCCCGGACCGGTTGATGGCCTCCATGGCACTGGTCGCGAGGAAGACCGCGTGCGGGCCCAGGGCCAGGAACTCCCCCACCAGCCGGGTGGACCACAGGTGACGCCGGAACACCATCCGGTACTGGCGGGCGAGTTCCTTGAGGTACTCGGCCCAGTCCGACTCGGGCGTGAGCGGGGGGAGCACGACATCGCCGAAGGCCTCGTCGAGGGCGAGTTCGAGCAGGTCGTCCTTGTTGTCGACGTACCAGTAGACGGACATCGGGGTGACGTCGAGCGCGGCGGCGAGCTTGCGCATCGAGAAGGCGCCCAGCCCCTCCTCGTCGAGCAGCCGGACCGCTTCGCGGACGATGCGCTCCCGGCTCAGCCCGGTCGGCGCCGCGCCCCGCCTGGCCGGCTTGGGCTCCGCCAACCAGACACTCCGCCTTGCCTCCGCCAACGCACGCTCCCCTTCTCCTCCGACGGCAACCACCTTAGGGGCGCGAGGACTCCCCCACCCTCCCCCAGCCTTCGGCCGGGGGTGCCCCCACGGCGGGAGGTGCCCCCAGCGCGACCAGCCCACCGCCCGCGGAGGTCCGGCCCCATGTGCGGGACGAACCTCCGCGGGCGGTGTGTTGCCGCGCCCACGCGGCGGAGCCGCACATGGCTACAGCCTCGCGCCCCTGAAGGGTCACCCGGCCGCCACGGGCTCCCCCTCCGGGTTGCTCGGCGCCGCCGCAGGCGCGGACGCCGGCGCCGCCCGGGAGATCAGCCACGCGGCGAGGAACCCGCCCAGCAGGACCGCCACCGCGCCGATGAGTTGACTGGTCGTCAGCGCGTCCGAGAACGCACCCAGCACCTTGCCCGCCTTCCCGGGTCCCGCGGCCGCCTCCGCGCCCGGCAGGGACCGCGCCGCCGCGTGGGGCACATCGGCCGGGAGTCCGCCGGCGAAGCCCGCCGTCAGCACCGCGCCCAGCACGGCCACGCCGAACGAGTTGCCCATCTCGCTGAGGGTTCCCATCAGGCCGGAGCCCAGGCCCGCCTTCTCCGGCGGGATGGAGCTCATCACCGCGCCGGCCATGGCCGGCTGCGCGCAGGCCGCACCCGCGCCGATCAGGATCAGGCCCAGCAGCGTCCCGGCGTAGGAGCCGGCGTGGCCGAAGACCGCGATGGCGGCCAGGCCGCCCGCCAGCAGCGTCAGGCCGGTCGCGATCGCCAGTGGCGGAGTCAGCTTCATGGTGACCCGCATGCCCGTGCCGGTGAGGTTCAGCGCGACGACCGTCAGCGCCATCGGGGCGATGCGCAGGCCGGCCTCCTGGGGGCCGTAACCCATGACGAACTGCAGGTGCTGGGTGAGCAGGTACAGCGAGCCGCCCATGCCGAAGGCGACCAGCACCCCGCCCGACATCGCGCCGCGGAAGCGGGCGTTGCGGAAGAAGGAGAGGTCCAGCAGCGGGTGCTCGATCCGGCGCTCCCAGAGCACGAACACCAGCAGGAAGAGCACGCCGAGCCCGGCCGCGGCCAGTGTGCGGCCCGCGGTCCAGCCGTAGCCGGGGCCCTGGATGACGGCGTAGACGACGCCGATCAGGCCGGCCGTGGAGAGCGCGGCGCCGACCAGGTCGGGGTAGTCGCCGCGCGGGTCCTTCGACTCGGGCACCAGCTTGGCCACGGCCAGCAGCGCCAGCGCCGCGACCGGCACGTTGACCAGGAAGACCGACCCCCACCAGAAGTGCGCGAGCAGCAGGCCGCCGATGACCGGCCCGAGGGCGACGCCGAGCGAGGCGACCGCCGTCCACGCGGCGATGGCCTTGGGCTGCTCCTCCGCGTCGAAGGTGCGCACCACGATGGCGAGGCTGGTGGCGAGCAGCAGGCTGCCACCGACGCCCATGCCGGCCCGGGCGGCGATCAGCTGCCCGGCGCTGCCGGCCATCGAGGCCCCCAGCGAGCCGACCCCGAACAGGGCGAGCCCGAGCAGCTGGACCTTCTTGCGTCCGTAGCGGTCCGCCAGGCCGCCCGCGGCGATCAGCAGGCCCGCCTGCGCCAGCGAGTAGGCGCCGATGACCCACTGGGTCTGTGCCGTGCTCGCGCCCAGTTCGCGGGTCAGCGAGGGCACGGCCACGTTGAGGATGGTGTTGTCCAGGATCACCACCATCTGCGCCAGGCAGATCACGGCGAGGATCACCCACCGGTCGGGCCTTCGGCCCGTCGTCTCCACCACGGCTTCGCTCATCTTCCTGTTCCCCGTCCTTCGGCAGCGGTCTTGTACGCCGTATAAGGCTTGTACAGCGTAGAAGAACGGGCGCACCGGCGCCAGCCTTTATTCGCGGAAACGCCGGTGCCGGGAAAACCCCAGGTCAGCGCACCAGCAGCCGCAGCAGGCGGTCCGCCTCCGCGGCCGGGTCCTCGCTGAGGCCGCAGTGCACCGGACCGGGCTGCACGATCGTGCTGCGCGGCGCGGTGAGCCAGCGGAACCTGCGACCCGGGTCCTCGTCCCCGATCCCGCGGCCGTCGCAGGTCGCTGCCACCGCGCCCAGGGCCGCGCGCACTCCGGCGACGTCCGCCCCGGGGTCCAGCGCCAGCAGCCGGCGCTCGTCCAGGTGCACGGCGCAGCGCAGCACGCCGCCCGCCTGCCGGCTGTAGACCAGCACCCCGGCGTTGATCTGCTCCCCGCGCTCCACCCGCGGGACGACCCGCAGCAGCGCGTACTCGTAGACGGAGGGCGCACCCGACGCCATGTCAGTTCTCCTTCCCGGGCAGCCAGTCGGCGCGCGGCGCGGCGGCGCGGGCGGCCAGCTGGGCGACGTACGCGGCGCGGACGGCGTCGGGGCCGTCGAAGCCGGGCTCGTCCGCGAGCCAGACGTCGGGGACCAGGGCGACCACCTCGGTGAGCAGCTCCGGTGTCACCTGGGGGCCCAACTCGGCGTCCGCCGCGTCCAGATCGGGACGGAACGGGAGCAGCACGTGGTCGCTGCCGTCGTAGGGCCGGCGCACCGACTCGCCCGCCCGGGACCACATGTGGTGGAAGATCAGGCTGGCCCCGTGGTCGATCAGCCACAGCTCGCCGTGGTGCATCAGCAGGTTGGGGTTGCGCCAGGACCGGTCCACGTTGCCGATCAGCGCGTCGAACCAGAGCACCCGCCCGGCCAGTTCCGGGTCGACGGCGAAGGCGCCCGGGTCGAAGCCGAGCGCGCCGGAGAGGAAGGCCATGCCGAGGTTGGCGCCGCCGGACGCCTTGACCAGGTCCTGCACCTGCTGGTCGGGCTCGCCCACGGCGATCATCGGGTCGACCTCGAGGCGGACCAGCCCGGGCACCCGGAAGCCGAGCCGCCGGGCCAGCTCCCCGGCGACGACCTCGGCCACCAGGGCCTTGCGCCCCTGGGCCGCGCCGGTGAACTTGGCCACCCACAACCGGTCGGAGCCGGCCTCCTCCACCAGCCCCGGCAGCGAGCCGCCCTCCCGAAGCGGCGTCACATACCGACCGGCCCAGACCTCTTGAAGCATGGTCCACACCCTACTGTCCGTGCCACCGCCGACCGGTAGGGGCGTTTGGGTGGCAGGCGTCGGGTATGCGTGCGAATGTGACCGTCAGGACGCGACTGCAACCTGTGAGGGATGGACCGACATGGAACGACCCCGGATCCTGGTGGTGGGCGGCGGCTTCGCCGGTGTCGAGTGCGCGCGGCGGCTGGAGCGGAAGCTCGCACCGATCGAGGCGGAGATCGCCCTGGTGGCCCCCTTCAGCTACGAGCTCTACCTGCCCTTGCTGCCCCAGGTCGCGGCCGGCGTGCTGACCCCCCAGTCGGTGGCCGTCTCGCTCCGCCGCCAGCTGCGCCGGACCCGGATCATCCCCGGCGGCGCGGTCGGCATCGACGCGAAGGCGAAGATGGTGGTGGTCCGCAAGATCACCGACGAGCTGGGCGCCGAGCCCTACGACTACCTGGTGCTGGCCCCGGGCAGTGTCACCCGCACCTTCGACATCCCCGGGCTCGACGAGTACGCCCGCGGCATGAAGACCCTGGCCGAGGCGGCCTACGTACGCGACCACGTCATCGCCCAGCTCGACCTGGCCGACGCGGCCACCAGCCAGCAGGAGCGCATCTCCCGGCTCCAGTTCGTCGTGGTCGGCGGCGGCTACGCCGGCACCGAGACGGCGGCCTGCCTGCAGCGGGTCACCACGGCGGCGGTCAAGCGCTACCCCCGGCTCAACCCGAACCTGATCAAGTGGCACCTGGTGGACATCGCGCCCAAGCTCATGCCCGAGCTGGGCGAGCACCTGGGCGACCGGGCCATGGAGATCCTGCAGCGGCGCGGCATCGAGATCTCGCTCGGCGTCTCCGTGGCCGAAGTGGGCGAGGAGTCGGTGAAACTGACGGACGGTCGGGTGCTGCCCTCGCGGACGCTGATCTGGACCGCCGGAGTCGCCGCCAGTCCCCTGGTCAACACCCTGGACGCGGAGACGGTCCGCGGCCGGCTCGCGGTGACCGCGGAGATGAAGGTGCCCCGCTTCGACGGCATCTTCTCCCTCGGCGACGCCGCCGCCGTCCCCGACCTCGCCAAGGGCGACGGCGCGGTGTGCCCGCCCACCGCCCAGCACGCGCAGCGGCAGGGCAAGGTGGTCGCCGACAACATCATCGCCTCGATCCGCGGCCAGCAGCTCAAGCCCTACTACCACAAGGACCTCGGCCTGGTCGTGGACCTCGGCGGCGCGGACGCGGTGTCCAAGCCGGTCGGCGTCGAGCTGACCGGCCTCCCGGCGCAGCTGGTGGCCCGCGGGTACCACCTGATGGCGATGCGCACCAACGTGGCCAAGGTCCGGGTGGCCACCAACTGGGGCCTGAACGCCACGGCGGGCGACGACTTCGTCCGTACCGGCTTCCAGGCCCGCCGCCCCGCCGCCCTCAAGGACTTCGAGTACACCGACTCCTACCTGAACCCGGACCAGGTCCGCGAGTTCACCAAGAACCTGATCGCCAAGCGGTGACGCCGCGGCGGCGCGCCGTCCGCGCGCGCCGCCCCGCACCGGCCGGCTGCCGTCCCCCGATCGGCGTCAACCTGTCCTTCCTGCGGGGGAGCTGACGTCGCGTCGGAACGATGAGCAGACTTTATATCCCTAATGTCCCATTCCTATGGGACGATCACTCAGCCGCCGAAGCCTGATCACCGGCGCCGCCGCCACCGCGGTCACGCTGGCCGCCGCGCCCCGGGCCTACGCCCGGCCCGGGAACGCCGCGGTCGCCGCGGCCGTCAGAGCGGAGTACCTGCACGGCTGGCGCGGCTACTGTGCGCACGCCTGGGGGCACGACGAACTGCGGCCGCGCAGCCGGACCGGGCACGCCTTCTTCGCTCCGGGGCACAGCTTCGGGCTGTCGATCGTCGAGGCGCTGGACACCCTCTACCTCATGGGCCTGGACCACGAGCTGCACCGGGCCGCCGACTGGACCGAGCGGCACTTCGACCCCGTGCAGGACGCCGACGTGCAGGTCTTCGAGGCGGTGATCCGCCTGGTCGGCGGTCTGCTGGCCGGCTACCGGGTGACCGGCCGGCCGGTGCTGCTCGACCGGGCGCGCGAACTGGCGGACCGCCTGCTGCCGGCCTTCACCAAGTCCCCGACCGGCATCCCCTTCTCCCACGTCAACCTGCGCACCGGGGCCGTGCAGGGCACCACGGTCGCCCTCGCCGAGGCCGGCACCAACGTGATGGAGTTCGGGCTGCTGTCCCGGCTCACCGGGGACTCCCGCTACTACGACGCCTCGATGCGCTCCTACCGGGCCGTCCTCGCCCGCCGCAGCCGGCTCGGGCTGCTGGGCACCTTCCTCGACCCGATCACCGGCCGCTGGCTCGACCGGGCGGACGCCGGGCCGAACCCGCCCACCGACTCCTTCTACGAGTACCTGTGGGGCGGGTCCCGGCTCCTCGGCGACGCGCAACTCGGCCACTGGTACCGGGAGCTGACGAACAGCCTGCTCCGCCACTGTACGGACGCCTCCACCGGGCGGCTCTGGTTCCGCACCGTCGACGCCCGCACCGGGAAGCCCAGCGGGCCCCGGCACCAGTCCGAGCTCGCCTCCTTCTACCCCGGGCTGCTCGGCAAGGGCGGCGATCTGCGGCGGGGGCGGCAGTACTTCGCCTCCTGGGACGCCGCCCAGCGCCGCTGGCCGCTGCTGCCCGAGACCCTGGACTACGCCACCCTGCACGCGGTCGACCCGGGCCACCAACTGCGCCCCGAGTTCGCCAACGCCGCCTTCGACCTGTGGCGGATCACCCGCTCCGAGGCCTACCGGGCCTCCGCCTACCGCTGGTTCCAGGACGCCCGCAGGCTGCGGGTGCGGGCCGGGTACACGATCGCGACCGACGTGCGCCCGGCCCGGCCGGTGCTCGGCGACCTGCTGCCCGCCTACTGGTTCGCCGAGAACCTCAAGTACGTGTACCTGATGTTCGCCGCGACGCCCCGGTTCGACTACTCGACGGGGCTGCTGTCCACCGAGGGCAAGCTGCTGGCCTGACCCAGGCCCAGCCGCTGCTCCGCCGTGGTCCAGTCGGTCGCGATGGCCTGCTGGGCCGCGGCGAGCGTGACCTTGCCCGCGCAGATGGCGGTGTGCAGGTGCGTCTCCACGCTGTCCTTGGGGTTGTTGACGCCCTGTCCGTGCTTGTGGCCCGGGGACGGCGGCTCGACCCAGAGGTTGCGCGGGTCGTTGGGGTCGCCGCCGAGCTGCAGGCTGATCAGGTGGTCGTACTCGGCGTCGGCCAGGGAGCCGGTGTAGCCGTAGGACTTGGCGTTGGCCTTCTTCTCCCGGCCGGTGATGCTCGCCGGGGGCCGGATGTCGCTGGTGTAGCCGCCCTTGCGGCAGATGGTCCGGCTCAGGTTGGCCTGGGTGACCGCGGGCGAGACCGCGCCCGGGGTGCAGGTCGGGTCCGGCAGCGGCTGGCCCTGCTCGTAGCGGAAGTGGCAGCTGCCCGGCGCGGGCTGGGCCTGCACCGTGTAGGAGCCCTTCGGGCCCTCTCCGACCGCGAGCGCCTTGCCCGAGGAGGGAACTGACGCCGCGTCACCGGGGTTGGCGTGGTCCGCCGACCCGTGGGTGGCGGCGGAGGTGCAGCCCGCCACTGCGGTCAGCAGCAGGGCGGCGAGGGCTACGGCAGGTCGGCGCACAGGACTTCCTCGGAGCAATCGGATGAAACGGTTCGTCGCACAGCGTGGCAGATGCGGCATCGGCTTGTCGCGCTCCTGACGCCTGACGGGTCGTCAGGGGTCGCCCGGCTCGCCGCGGCTGGCGCCCTGCGGCCAGACGCGGACCACGGGACGGCCCACGTCCCGGGCGCGCCGCACCAGGTCCCCGGTCCCGCCCGGCCCCTGCGGGGGCGCCCCGTCCCACACCGCCACCAGCAGGTCGGACCGGGCCAGCAGCACCTCGTTGGCGGCGGCGTAACCCTCGAAGTCCGGCGTGTCGAACGGCATTTCCACGACCTCGACCGCCGCCCGGAGCAGCCGGGCGAACGCCTCCCCGGGCTCGCGCCAGCCCCTGGCCGGCAGCACGGCCACCAACTCGCCCCCGGCGGCGAGCAGTTCTTCGGCGAAGATGGTGTCCGCCCCGGGCGCGAGACAGGACAGCCCCACCAGGTCCCCCGCGGCGGCGTGTGCCCGCAGCAGCTCGCGTAGCTCGGCGCGGACCGCGCCCGCCGTCCCCTCCCCCAGATCGAGGTGCCCCGTCACCGCGATCGCCGCCACCGTGCCCACCCTGCCCCCTCACCCGCCCGGACCGTTCCCCTCAGCGATTCCCCCCGGACCATGCGTTGACGCGCCGCCGACGTCCCGCACGGAGGTGAACGGAGCACACGGCGCGCCCGGGTCGCACACGCGCCCTGTGGAATGCTGGCCCGATGACGGACACACCCTTCACCCTCGACCTCGGCGGACGCCGCCCCGACGTGGATCCCACCGCCTGGCTCGCGCCCGGCAGCACCGTGGTCGGGGAGGTCGCCCTCGGCCCGGAGAGCAGCGTCTGGTACGGCGCGGTGCTGCGCGGGGACATGGGGCCGATCGCCATCGGCCGGGGCAGCAACATCCAGGACGGCTGCGTCGTCCACACCGACCCGGGCTTCCCGGTTTCGGTCGGCTCGGGCGTGAGTGTGGGGCACCGGGCGGTGCTGCACGGCTGCACGGTCGAGGACGACGCGCTGATCGGGATGGGCGCGGTGGTGCTCAACGGGGCCGTGATCGGGCGGGGTTCGCTTGTCGCGGCCGGGGCGGTGGTCACCCAGGGCAAGATGATCCCGCCCCACTCGCTGGTGGCCGGCGTTCCGGCCAACGTGGTCCGCGAGCTGACCGAGGAGGAGCGGGCCGGCATCCGCCTGAACGGCGACGCCTACCGGGACCTGGCCGTCACCCACCGTCAGGCGGTCGAGAAGGCGTGACGCACGCGCAGGGGCCCGGGGAGCGGCTGCTCCCCGGGCCCCTGACGGAGCGTCGGTCCGCCCGGATCAGACCTGTCCGGCCTTCTCCAGCGCGGTGCAGCAGGTGTTGACCAGCAGGCGGGTCACCACGTACGGGTCCACGTTGGCGTTCGGCCGGCGGTCCTCGATGTAGCCCTTGCGGTCCACCTCGACCTGCCACGGGATGCGCACCGAGGCGCCGCGGTTGGACACGCCGTAGGAGTAGACGTTCCACGGGGCGGTCTCGTGCTTGCCGGTGAGGCGCTCCTCGACACCGGTGCCGTACTGGGTGACGTGCTCCATCACCTTGTCCTGGTCGGCGCCGAGCGCCTCGCAGGCGGTGATGATGGCGTCGTAGCCCTCGCGCATGGCCTTGGTGGAGAAGTTGGTGTGC
Organism: Streptacidiphilus monticola; assembly: GCF_042658505.1. Lineage (NCBI taxonomy): Bacteria > Bacillati > Actinomycetota > Actinomycetes > Kitasatosporales > Streptomycetaceae > Streptacidiphilus > Streptacidiphilus monticola. The sequence goes on from NZ_JBHSQJ010000050.1 coordinate 24,638, forward strand.
GCGCCCGCGCCGTTCCAGTCGCCCTTGGCCGGCTTGGCGTCCAGGGAGACGACGACGCCGTAGTCCTCGGCGACGCGGTGCAGCAGCCAGCGGGCGATCCACATCTGGTCGGAGACCTCGAGCGGGCTCAGCGGGCCCACCTGGAACTCCCACTGACCCGGCATGACCTCGGCGTTGATACCGGAGATGCCCAGGCCCGCCTCGAGGCAGTAGTCGAGGTGCTTCTCGACGATCTCGCGGCCGACGATCTTGCCGGCGCCGACGCCGCAGTAGTACGGGCCCTGCGGGGCCGGGAAGCCGCCCTCGGGGAAGCCGAGCGGACGTCCGTCCTCGGTCAGGAAGGTGTACTCCTGCTCGATGCCGAAGATCGACTCCTGGGCGGCGAACTGCTCCGCGATCGGGGCCAGCAGCGCACGCTTGTTGCTCTCGTGCGGGGTGCCGTCGATGTTCAGGACCTCGCAGAGCACCAGCACGCTGCTGCCGCCGCGGATCGGGTCCGGGCAGGTGAAGACCGGCTTGAGCACGCGGTCCGACGCGTGGCCCTCGGCCTGGTTGGTGCTGGAGCCGTCGAAGCCCCAGACCGGGGGCTCGGCACCGTCGGCGACGATCTTGGTCTTGGAGCGCAGCTCCGCGGTCGGCTCGGTGCCGTCGATCCAGATGTACTCGGCCTTGTAGCTCACGGCGGGCATCCCTCGCGGTGGGGGTGGGAACGTTGCGGGTGCTGGCGGTGCTCCACAGCGTCGGGGAGGTCCGCTTTGCTGACGCTGACGATCACAGCACGCAATTTCCCGGCTGTTGCCCGTTTGTGAACAGCAGGTTAACCGGCCCGCGAAGTGCCTCAGCTCACATGCCGACTCAGGACAAGTGCGACATTGTGGCCGCCGAAGCCGGTCGAGTTGGCCAGTGCATGACTCCAGTCTCCGGTCCGGTTCGCGCCGCTGACCAGGTCGGACTTCACCTCGGGGTCGACGTTCTCCAGGTTCCGGATCGCCGGTGCCACCCCGTCCCGCAGCGACAGCAGCGCCGCCAACGCGCCCAACGCGCCCGAGCCGCCGAGCAGGTGACCGGTCATCGACTTCGTCGCGATGGCCGCCGGGTGCAGCCCGACGCCGTCCGCGACCGCCCGCGCCTCCACCACGTCGCCGGCCGGGGTCGAGGTGGCGTGCGCGTGCACCAGGCCGACGTCCAGCGCATCGACGCCCGCGTCCGCGAGCGCCAGCCGCATCGCCCGCGCCTGGCCCTCGGCGTCAGCGGCCGTGATGTGTCCGGCACTTGACGTGATGCCGGCCCCGGAGACGTAGCCGTGCACCCGGGCCCCGCGCGCGGCGGCGCGGTCGGCGCGCTCCAGCACCATCACCACCGCCCCCTCCCCCAGCACGAAGCCGTCCCGCGCGGTGTCGAACGGCCGTGAGGCGAGGGCGGGTTCGTCGTTGCGCGTGGACAGCGCGGTCATCTGCGCGAAACCGGCCAGCGGCACCGGCGCGACGCACGCCTCGGTGCCCCCGACCACGACGACGTCGGCACGGCCCAGCCGGATCAGGTCCAGGCCCATCGCGATCGCCTCCGCGCTGGAGGTGCAGGCGCTGACCGGTGTCCGCGCCCCGCCGCGAGCCCCCAGCTCCATGCTCACCCACGCGGCCGGACCGTTGGGCATCATCATCGGCACCACGTAGGGCGAGACGCGGCGCGCGCCGGAGGCCTCCAGGATGTCGTCCTGCTCCAGGATCGAGCGGATGCCGCCGGTGCCGGTGCCGATGACCACCGCCAGGCGCTCCGGGTCCACCTCGGGCCGGCCGGCGTCCGCCCAGGCCTCACGGGCCGTCACCAGCGCCAGCTGCTCGCAGCGGTCGAGCCTGCGCGCCTCCACCCGGGACAGCTGCTCCGTCGGCTCGACCGCCAGCTGCGCCGCGATGCGGACCGGCAGCGCGGCGGCCCACTCCTGCTCCAGCACCCCGACGCCGTTGGCGCCCTCCAACAGTCCCGCCCAGGTGCTCGGCAGGTCCCCGCCGAGCGGCGTGCTCGCCCCGAGGCCGGTCACGGCGACGTCGTAACGGACCTGACTCATCAGCTCATACCTCCGACTCGGCTTGCTGCGTCGGAGTCAGCCTGGCATGCGGGCCCATTCGTTCGTGTGCGCCGTCCTGAGCGAGTCCCACCCGGATTTCTTGTACACCTGCTACAAGACGGGCACGTCCACCAGTTCGGTGCCCAGCCGCTCCGGCTGCGGCGCGCCGCGTTCCGCCAGCCAGGAGCCGAAGCCGTCCAGGCCCTCCTCCGCCACGGCCACCTCGATGCTCACCCCGCCCGCGCCGTACGTGGTCTGACGGACCGTCCACCCCGCCGCGCGCAGCTCGTTCTCCAGCCGTCCGGCCCGTGCGTGGTCCGCCGCCACGGCCAGCAGCGCCAGTGGACGCCGCTCCACCACGCCCACCGCGTCCAGCGCCTCACCGACCGCCGACCCGTACGCCCGCACCAGCCCGCCGGCGCCGAGCAGCACCCCGCCGAAGTAGCGGGTCACGACGGCCACGGTGTCGGTCAGCCCGCGGCGGCGGATCACCTCCAGCATCGGCGCGCCCGCCGTCCCGGCCGGCTCCCCGTCGTCGTTCGACCGCTCGCGGCGCGGATCCGCGCCGACCACGAGGGCGGTGCAGTTGTGGCGTGCGTCCCAGAACTCCTTGCGGACCGCCGCGATGAAGGCGGCGGCCCCCGCCTCGTCCTCGACCCGCGCGAGCGAGCAGATGAACCGCGACTTCTTGATCTCGATCTCGCGGCGGCCCGGCCCGGCGATGGTCAGATACGGCATCAGCCCAGCTTAGGGCCCCGCCGGACGGCGCTACGGCCTGTCCCAGCGGTAGGCGCGCTCGACCTTGGCGACGTGGACGCTGTAGTGGTGGTACCACTCCGCCCGGCCGCGGTCGCGGGCGCCCGCGTGGTCCGGCTGGACCAGCCACTGCCGGATCGACTCCTCGTCGCGGAAGTAGCCGACCGTGATGCCGAATCCGTCCCCGTCCCGCGCGGAGTCCATGCCCAGGAAGCCCGGCTGCTGTCGGACCAGCCGGTCCATCTCGTCGGCGGTCTCGCCGTAGCCGTGGTCCCCCTCGGTCCGCTGCGAGGCGAACACGACCGCGTAGTAAGGCGGTTCGGGCGTTTCGGCGGGACGGGTGGCCATGGCTCCTCCGTTGCGGCTAGCGTCCTGAGGCATGGATCTTGACACTGCCGAACGCTTCGCCGCCACCTGGGCGGCGGACTGGAACTCCCACGACCTGGAGCGGATCCTCGCCCACTACACCGAGGACGTGGTCTTCACCTCCCCGAAGGTCACGGAGATCCTCGGCGACCCCTCCGGCGAGGTGCGCGGTAAGGAGGCGCTGCGCACCTACTGGGCCAAGGGCCTGGAGCTGCTGCCGGACCTGCACTTCACCGTCGAGGACGTGCGGGCCTCGGTGGACACCGTCGTCATCAACTACCGTAACGAGCGCGGCGGGCGGGTCGCCGAGGTGCTGACCTTCCGCGACGGGCTGGTCTGCCGGGGTCTGGGCGCGTACGCGCGGAGTTGAGACGGCCGAGTCGGCCGCAGGGGGAACGGGGGAACAGGGACGTGTTCGGCATCATCCGACCGTGTCGGCACCGGCTGTCCGAGCGGTTGCACGAGTCCTGGGTCGCGCATCTGTGCGGCCTGTGCCTGGCGCTGCGCGACGGGCACGGCCACCTCGCCCGCACCGCGACCAACTACGACGGCCTGATCGTCTCGGTCCTGGTGGAGGGGCAGGCGCCGCGCGCCGACGGCCGCC
>NZ_JBHSQJ010000051.1:0-26768 GCF_042658505.1 Streptacidiphilus monticola
ACCCTCACCGCCCTCGGCACCACCCTCGTCCTGCACGCCGCGGACCGGTCCCACGACGGAGGCACCGACGGCACGGTGACGGCGGGTCAGCTGAACCTCGACGACGATGGTCAGCTGCTCTTCCTGGACACCGCCGCAGGCACCCACCACGACGAGGTCGTCGCCGCTCATGCGGACGGCTCCCGCACCGGATCCGGCCTGGACTGCCTGCGCTTCTACGCCGCCGCCGGGACCGGCGTCTGCCTGCAGGCCCAACCCGGCGCGCTGCAGACGAGCTACCGGGCCCGCATCCTGGACGCGCGGCTGCGGACCGTGCGCAGCTTCCCCCTGGCGGGCGTCCCCAGCCGGGCCCGGGTCTCCCCCTCCGGCCGCTTCGCCGCCTGGACGGTGTTCGTGGGCGGCGAGTCCTACGGCTCCGCCTTCTTCTCCACCCGCACCTCGATCGTCGACACCCGCACCGGTCAACTCGACAGCACGCTGGAGGACTTCGCAGTCGACCTGAACGGCGCGCCGTACCGGGCCACCGACGAGAACTTCTGGGGCGTCACCTTCGCCGCCGACGACGACACCTTCTACGCCACCCTCGCCACCGGCGGCCGCACCTACCTGGTCAAGGGCAGTATCGGCCGACGCACCGTCAGCTCCGTCGGCGTCACCAACGTGGAGTGCCCCTCGCTCTCGCCCGACGGCACCCGGATCGCGTTCAAGCGACGGGTGCTGGGCTCGGCCGCGCTCTGGCACGAGTACGTGCTGGACCTGCGCACCCTCAAGCAGACACCGCTGGCGGAGTCGCACAGCGTGGACGACCAGGCCTTCTGGCTGGACGACCGGACGGTCGCCTACGCCCTGCCCACCCAGGGCGAGACCGGCAGCACCGACCTGTGGTCCGTGCCGGCCGACGGCAGCGGCACGCCCGCGCTGCTGGCCGGACATGCCGCTTCCCCGGCGCGGAGCTGAACTCCGCACTGGGGAAGCGTGGTTGATGGTGAATCAGGCCGCGGAGGCGATCAGGCGCCGTGCCGCGCGCCCTTGCGCTTGCGCATGAAGAACACGGCACCGCCACCGAGCGCCACCAGCGCGGCACCGAGACCGGCGATGACCGGGGTGGCGCTGGAGGCGCCGGTCGAGGCGAGCCCGCCGCCAGTGGAGGCCGAGGGGGACGCGGACAGTGTGGTGGTCACCCCGCCGCTCGCGGAGGCGGAGGCGCTCGCCGGGCTGCTCGGGGTGGCCGACGGCGTGGCGCTGTGGCTCGGGCTGGGCGAGGGGGAGCCGACCGGAACCGTCCACGAGGCCTTGGCCTGGGCGTCGACCTCGACCGGCTGGCTGCCGGCGAGGATCAGCGTCTGGTGCCGCTGGTCGCCGACGGCGTTGAAGGCCCGGCCGACGGGCAGGCTGGTGGTGGTGGAGGCGTCGATCTCGGCGCTGCCGGCGGCGGTCCCGGCGGGCACCTTGAGGTAGAGCTCGGTGCCGTCGTTCGCGGTGGAGACGGCCTGGCCGTTCTTGCCGACCAGCTGGACCCCGGCGGGGCCGTTGAGCTTCACGTCGACGGACTCGGCGTTGGTGGCGACCTTGATCGGCCCGAGCAGGTCCCCGCTGGCGCCCTTCACGGAGCCGGGGTTCAGCGCCAGCGCGGGCGCGGGCTCCTGCGGGGTGTCGGTGGCGTTGGCCTCCAGCCACTGGGCGACGGCGTCGGCCCGCTCGACGTCCAGGTTCCCGCCCCTGGGGTTGACGGCCTGGCCGTCGGCCTGGTCGGAGAACTTCCAGATCGCCAGCTGGGTGGCGACCGCGGCCTCCTGCTCGGTCAGGCCCGACACGTGGGCCTCGGCGGCCAGCGCGTCCAGACCCTTGACCGGGTAGCCGTGCTCCAGCACCCAGCGCACCTTGCTCAGGTCGGCGTCGGGCGCGGCCAGCGCCTTGTCCCAGCTGGTCTCGCGGTAGTGCACCGTGGGACCGGTCGGGTGCTTCAAGTCGATGCAGTAGACGGACAGTTCGGCGTCGCCGACCTGCAGCGTCATCAGCCCGGCCTCGACGTACTCGCCGTTGACCCTGGCCTCGCCCAGGACCTGGTGCTGGTCGACGAGGACCGCGTCCTGCGTGGTGTCCGCGTAGGCGGCGACCGAGCCGGCCCCCGTCGTCACCCCCGCTACGAGCAGCGCTGCCCCCAGCCGCGCTGCCGCCCTCCCGGATATACGAGTCATATGGGAATGGCCCTTTCTGTACTTGTGGCAGGCGGAGTCTAGTGAGGCTGACGTGTCCGCGGCACACCCGATCGGTGGGGTCTGGACCAGTTCACCCCCGCCGAAAGGGGGAGGCGCAGGGAGTTCAAACCCCCTGAAAGGGCAAAGCTTTGGCAATGCCGCCCTCGCTGCCAGGTCCACTGTCCGCCTTGCCCCGATTCGTCGGTAGCGGCCCGCAGCCCCGGATCGCAGCGCCCGCGTCCGCGCCCCCGATCTGAACCGATCGACGTGACGCAGGCGGCTCCGCACCCGGTCCCCGGGCCCGCTGCGCTACGGTGCGTCCTATCACCGGTAAGTGACGATCCGTCAGAAAGGGCCACGATGCCGGACGACCACGAGGACGACCGCTCGGGCGACCACACGGGGGACCACGGGGACGACCTGCTCGCCGCGAAGATCCGGTGGGGCTTCGACCACCTCGACGCCGACGGCGACGGGCAACTGACCGAGGGCGACCACGTCCTGATGGGCCACTTCGTCGCCCGTTCCATGGGATACGGTCCGGGCTCGGCCGAGGAGCAGCGGATCGTCGGCGCCTACGTGGACATCTGGCGCAAGCTGCACCTGCCCTTCCTGCCCGACGGAGCCGACGCGATCACCCGCGAGGACTTCCTGCGGTCCACCCGCTCGCTGGCCGACCGCCCGGAGGACGCCCGCGCCATCCTCGGCGCGCTGGGCGAGGCCTTCCTCGCCATCGCCGACCGCACCGGCGACCGGTCCGTGGACCCGGACGAGTTCTTCGCCTTCCAGCTCGGCCACTTCCCCCGGCTGACCCGCGAGTCCGCCGACGAGGCCTTCGCCCACCTGGACACCGACGGCGACGGCCGCCTCTCGGCAGAGGAGTTCGTCACCGCCATCATCGAGTTCTGGACCAGCCGGGACCCGGACGCCCCGGGCAACTGGTGGACCGGCAAGCCGGTGTTCGCACCGTAGTCCCGTGCCGGCGCGGGTTCGCGGGCTTCGACCGGGAGCGCGGGTTCGCGTGGGTTCGCGTCCGAAAAAAATCCGGCGACGGGCGCGGCGTTGCGGGGACAGTGGACGCCATGGATAGCAGTGGGACGCCATCGGTCGCTCTGGCCGAGGACGAGATGGATGAAGTCGAGGTCGTCGTCGCCCACTCCGAGCGGGCGACCCTGCGTGTCGGCGGCGTCTTCCTGAAGGTGGACGCGGACCAGGCGCGCCTCGACACCGAGGTCGCGGCGATGGCCCTGGCGCCCGTCCCGACCCCGGAAGTCCTGTGGCGCAAGCCGCCCGCGCTCGCTCTCGCGGCCGTCCCGGGGACGGCGCTCGGCCTCCTCGGCCGGCCGTCGCCCGCGTCACCGGCGGCGTGGGCCGCGGCCGGTGCGGCCATCCGCAAGCTCCACGATGCACCACTGCCGCCCTGGCCCGGCCGCCCCCTGGACGCCTGGGCGACGGATCTCGACCGCGAGTGCGACTGGCTCGTGACGAACGGCGTCCTGCCGGCCGAACTGGTCGCCCGCAACCGCGAGATCGCCGAGGCGGCGCTCCGCCCGTGGACCCCGTGTTCGCGCACGGCGACCTCCAGCTCAGCCACGTGTTCGTGGACGGCGACGAGGTCACCGGCATCATCGACTGGTCCGAGGCGGGCCCCGGGGACCCCCTGTTCGACCTGGCGATCCTGACCCTCGGACACCCCGGGCACCTCGCCGACGTCGTCGCCGGCTACGGCGCCGCCGTCGACCTCGACGTGGTCCGGGCCTGGTGGTCGCTGCGCAGCCTGCTGGCGATCCGCTGGCTGGCCGAGCACGGCTTCGACCCGGCGGCACCCGGTTGCGAGATCGACGTGCTCAGGGCGGCCCGGCTCTGACGCCACGCAGGCGTGGTGTGCCTGGTCGGCATAGCATTCATCCCTTGCCATTGCAACGGGCGGCATGGGAGGCCATTGCGTTAGAAGCTAGCCCATTGCAATGATTTCCTGGCTATTGCCTGCGGTTTCTACTCCTTGGCGCAACGACGTCGTTGCCAACTTCGCGAATGCAACGTAGCGTTTCCCACATCGGAAACAGCGATCCAAGGAGCGCACGATGCAGAGCTTCGCCACCCCCGCCCCCGTCTCCGCCGTCCTCGACATCCCGGCCGCTCGCATCCGGGTCGTCGCCGCAGAGCGGGACACCACCACCGTCGAGGTCCTGCCGGCGGACCCGGCCAAGAGCCGGGACGTGAAGGCGGCCGAGCAGATCACCGTCGACTACGCCGACGGCGTGCTGCGGGTCGAGGCCGCGGCACCGCAGAGCCGGATCCTCGGGCCGTCCGGATCCGTGCAGGTGACCGTCCAACTCCCCGCCGGGTCCCGCCTCGTGGCGAAGACCGCGAGCGGCGCCCTCCGGAGCGCCGGCCCCCTCGGGGACGTCGCCTTCGAGGGACAGCAGGCGACGGTCGAGCTCGACGCGGCCGGGAGCGCCCGACTCGCCCTCATGGCAGGTGACGTGACGGTCGGTCAGCTCGGCGGCCACGCCGAGATCAGCACCCAGCAGGGCGACATCCGGATCACCGCGGCCGCCGGCGGCACGGTCCGCCTGCAGACGCAGGCCGGCGACATCGAGATCGGCGCCGCCCCGGGCGTCTCCGCCTCCCTGGACGCCGCCACCGGTCACGGCCGCACCCGCAACTCCCTCCGCAACGACGGCGGCACCGCCGCCCTCGACATCCACGCGACCACCGCCCACGGCGACATCACCGCCCGCAGCCTGTAACGAGGAGCTCCTCCCATGACCGACCTGGCCATCGCGGCGAACGGACTGCGCAAGTCCTACGGCGACAAGCTCGTGCTCGACGGCATCGACCTGGCCGTCCCCGAAGGAACGATCTTCTCCCTGCTCGGGCCCAACGGCGCCGGCAAGACCACGGCCGTGAAGATCCTCTCGACCCTCCTCCCTCCCGACCCCGCCGGCGGCAGCATCCGCGTCGGCGGCCACGATCTCCTCACCGATCCGCAGGCCGTGCGCGCGGCCATCGGCGTCACCGGGCAGTTCTCCGCCGTCGACGGGCTGATCACCGGCGAGGAGAACATGCTCCTGATGGCGGACCTGCACCACCTCCCCAAGCGGGAGGGCCGGCAGGTCGCCGCCGACCTGCTGGAGCGCTTCGGCCTCACCGACGCCGCCAGGAAGCCCGCCTCCACCTACTCCGGCGGCATGAAGCGCCGCCTCGACATCGCCATGACGCTGGTCGGCAGCCCGCGGATCATCTTCCTCGACGAGCCGACCACCGGCCTCGACCCGCGGTCCCGCCACAGCATGTGGCAGATCATCCGCGAGCTCGTCGCGGGCGGCGTCACCGTCTTCCTCACCACGCAGTACCTGGAGGAGGCCGACGAACTCGCCCACCGCATCGCCGTCCTGCACGACGGCAGGATCGCCGCGGAGGGCACCGCCGAGGAGCTGAAGCGTCTCGTCCCGGGCGGCCACGTGCAGCTCCGCTTCACCGACCCGGCGACGTACCAGGGCGCCGTCTCCGCCTTCGGCACGGCGTCCCGGAACGACGAGACCCTCACCCTGCAGGTCCCGAGCGACGGCAGCCAGCGCCAACTGCGCGCCGTGCTCGACCGGTTGGACTCGGCCGGCATCGAGGCCGACGAGCTCACCGTGCACACCCCCGACCTCGACGACGTCTTCTTCGCCCTGACCGGCGGCGCCGCCGCCGTCCCGGCCCAGAACGACCAGCCCGACCGCCCCGACCAGCCCAAGGAGGCCGTCCGATGAGCTCCTTCTCCCTCGCTGTGCGCGACTCGTCGACCATGCTGCGCCGCAACCTGCTGCACGCCCGGCGCTACCCGTCGCTCACGCTGAACCTGTTGCTCACGCCGATCATGCTGCTGCTGCTCTTCGTCTACATCTTCGGCAACGCCATGAGCGCCGGCCTCGGCGGCGGTGCCCACGGCCGCTCGGCTTACCTCGCCTACATCGTCCCGGGCCTGCTGCTGATGACCATCGGCAGCACCGTGGTCGGCACGGCGGTCTCCGTCTCGAACGACATGACCGAGGGCATCATCGCCCGCTTCCGCACCATGGCGATCCACCGCGGCTCGGTACTCGTCGGACACGTCGTCAGCAGCGTGCTGCAGTCCGTCGCGAGCGTGGTCCTCGTCGGCGCGGTGGCCGTGGCACTCGGCTTCCGCTCGACCGACGCCACCGTCCTGGAGTGGCTCGCGGCCTTCGGTCTGCTGGTGCTCTTCGCCACGGCACTCACCTGGATCGCCGTCGGCATGGGCCTGATCAGCCCGAACGCCGAGGCCGCCAGTAACAACGCGATGCCGCTGATCCTGCTGCCCCTGCTGTCCAGCGCGTTCGTCCCGGTCCACGCGATGCCGGGCTGGTTCCAGCCGATCGCCGAGTACCAGCCCTTCACCCCCGCCATCGAGACGCTCCGCGGCCTCCTCCTCGGCACCGGCATCGGCCACAACGGCTGGCTCGCCGTCGCCTGGTGCGTGGCCCTGGCGGTCCTCGGCTACTTCTGGGCCACCGCGAAGTTCGACCAGGCCGCCGGGTGACCCGGGACCTGTCCCCACCCCGCACGAACGCCGAAGGCCCAGCTCAGAGCTACTGAGCTGGGCCTTCGTCAGGTGAGCCGCCTTCGGGATTCGAACCCGAGACCTACGCATTACGAGTGCGTTGCTCTGGCCAACTGAGCTAAGGCGGCGAACGGGAGACAGTCTACACAGATCTTGGGGGTGGTTTAGCCACCCCCTTCCGGAGGCCCCTGCTCAGCCCGCCGATGCGGTGGCGAGCTTGGCGGCAAAGCCGATGAAGAGGGCGCCGACGCCGGTGGTGAGGGTGGCGGAGAGACGGCGGCGGCGGCGGAAGGCGTTGGCCAGGGTCGTGCCCGCCAGGATCAGCGCGGAGAGGTAGAGGAAGGAGAAGAGCTGCAGCGTCGCCCCGAGGACGGTGAAGGAGAGCTCCGGCTGACCGTAGGAGGGATCCACGAACTGCACGAAGAAGGAGAGCAGGAAGAGGATCGCCTTCGGGTTCAGCAGGCTGATGATCAGGGCGCGGCGGAACGGGCGCTCCCCGTCCGTCGTGGGCGCGGGGCTCTCCGGGGCGGAGGCGGATTCCGCGGTCACCGCGGTCGTGCGGTTGCGCCACAGGGCCAGCGCCGAGCGGAGCATGTTCCAGCCGATCCACAGCAGGTAGCAGGCGCCGATCGCCTTCACCACGTCGAAGACCAGCGGCGTGGCCCGCAGCAGCGAGGCCGCGCCCAGCGAGGTCAGCAGGATCAGCGTGGTGTCGCCGAGGAAGACTCCGGCCGCCGCCCGGTAACCGGTGCGGACGCCCTTGCGGGCGGCGACGGAGAGCACGTACATGGAGTTGGGGCCGGGCAGCAGGACGATGAGCAGCGCGCCCAGGACATAGGTGGCGTAGTGGGTGACCCCGAGCACGGCGATCCTTCCTCGGTGCATGGCATGCAGTGCGATGAAAGGATTGTCGCAGGGTTTCTCCCCTTACAGCCACACCCTTTTCACGAGCAGACCTTGCCCTTCGCCGGGACCTTGCCCTGGATCAGGTAGTCGTCCACCGCCTGGTCGATGCAGTCGCTGCCGCGGGCGAAGGCCGTGTGACCGTCGCCGTTGTAGCTCAGCAGCACGCCCGAGGAGAGCTGCGCCGCCAGCGAACGCGCCCAGGCGTAGGGGGTGGCCGGGTCCCGGGTGGTGCCGACGACGACGATCGGAGCCGCGCCGGCGGCGGCGATGGTGTGCGGTGCGCCGGTCGGCTTCACCGGCCAGGACGAGCAGGACAGACCGGCCCAGGCCAGCGTCGTGCCGAAGTGCGGGGAGGCCGCGCGGAACGCGGGCAGCTGCTCCCGGACCACTGCCGGGCTGGTCGAAGCGGGGGGCAGGTCGAGGCAGTTGACGGAGGCGTTGGCGTACATCAGGTTGCTGTAGCTGCCGTCGTTGTTGCGCTCGTAGTACTGGTCGGAGAGGTTGAGCAGGCCGGCGCCGTTGCCCTTCACGGCCTGGGTGAGCGCGTTGCGCAGCTCCAGCCACTGGCTCTGGTCGTACATGGCGGCGATGACCCCGGTCGTGCCCAGCGCCTCGTCGAGCTTGCGGGACTGGCCGGTCGGCAGCGGCTTGCGGTCGAGCGAGAGGAACAGAGCGTCGAGCTTCCGCCCCGCCTCGGCGGTGCTGGTGCCCAGCGGGCAGCCCTGGCGTTTGACGCAGTCGGCGGCGAAGGCCTGGAAGGCGACCTCGAAGCCGCCCGCCTGCTGGCTGTTCAGCTGGTAGGCGTTGAGCGCCGGGTTCATCGCGCCGTCCAGCACCATCCGGCCCACGCGGGAGGGGAACAGGCCTGCGTAGGTGGCGCCCAGGAAGGTGCCGTAGGACTTGCCCAGGTAGTTGAGCCTGGCGTCGCCCAGCAGGGCGCGCGCGATGTCCATGTCGCGGGCCGACTCGACGGTGCTGACGTGGCCGAGCAGCTTGCCGGAGTGCTTGGCGCAGCCCTCCGCGAAGTTCTTGTCGGCCGCCACCAGGGTGTTCACCTCGGCGTTGTCGTCCGGGGTGGTGTCGACGGCGGTGAAGGCGTCCATCTGCTGGTCCGTCAGACAGGTCACCGGCGTGCTACGGGCCACGCCGCGCGGGTCGACGCCGACGATGTCGTAGGCCGCGCGCAGCAGCGGCGGGAAGGCGAGCGCGGCGTACTCGGCGTAGTCGACGGCCGAGCCGCCCGGGCCGCCGGGGTTGATCAGCAGCGAGCCGATCCGCTTGACACCCTGGCCGGTCGCCCGCTTCCGCACGGCGGAGAGGGAGATGTCCCCGGCGGTGGGGTGGTCGTAGTCGAGCGGCACCTTGAAGGTGGTGCACTCGTAGTTCTGGTCGCAGCTGTGCCAGCTCAGCTTCTGGCTGTAGTACCGCTGCAGCGCCGCGGGGATCGCGGCGGGCAGCGGCTGCAGCGGCGTCGCCCCGGCAGCGGCGGTCGCACCCGTGCTCGCGCCGCTGCTCGGCGTCGCGGCGGAGTCGGTCGAGGCCGTGCTGCTCGACGCCCCGGCGGAGGCGGCGGGCTTCGCCGCGCCGGAGGTGCAGCCGGAGAGTGCGAGGGCTGCACAGGCGAGAGCGGCCAGAGCGGAGACTCCGGCGGAGCGGGTGCGGGTCATCGGTACCTTCGGTTCCCTTGCTGGTGAGGGTTACTGAGCTCGCGGCCGGGTCTGCGCGGCCGCCGCCGCGAACTGCTCTGTCAGATAGTTTGCCGCCAAGCGGACCAGTCTGGGGCGCTCCCGATCCGGCGTCAGATCGCGCACGACGTAGGACAGTCGAACGCCCGAGGCCAGGGCGGTGCGGAGGTGTCGGCCGTCCGCCTGCGCGGCGGTGTCGCGGTGGGCGGCGGCCAGCAGCAGCCGCACCCGCGGATCGGGCCGGACGGACGTCAGCCCGGGGAGCCGGGCCGAGAGCACGGCCGTGGCCGCGTACCGCAGGGGCGCGGCCAGCTCGGCTCGGGCGGCGCAGCCGCCCCCCGGCGAAGCGAGGGCAAGCTGCGCCCACGCCCGGGGATGCGGATCGACGCTGAACCGTCGTCCGAGGGCGTCGCGCAACCGCTGCTCGGCGGCGGGCGCGGTGGCGGCACAGGGGTCGTCCGGCGCGACGGCGACGAAGGCGTTGCTGTGCCCGGCGGCGACGGCCGCCGCAAGCCCCTGCCAGACCTGCGGCAGGGCGCTGTGCGGGGCCCGGACCAGGAGCGTCTGCAGATGCAGGCCGCCGTGCCCGGGGTACTGCGCGGGCAGCCAGACCGTGATCGGCGTGACGTCCCCCGGCAGCGTCCCGTGGTACAGCCGGCCGCCGGCCGCGCCGGGGAGGGCGACGAGGCGCGGGGTGGGTGGGGAGGCGGCGGCGCGGGTGGGCAGCGGGGCCCGGTGGTCGGCAGGGGCGGTGGTGGCCGCGTCCGCGGCAGGGTGGGCGACGGCGGGGACGGGTGACGCTCCGTCAGAGCCCCCCGCCCAGGCGAGCGGGGCGGACAGACCGGCGACCCCGACGACGCCCGCGAGCACGGCACGGGTCACGACGCCGGCGTAACGGGGCGTCAACTCGTAGACCAGGCCCGCTCGTTCCTCCCGCAGCCGGGTCAGCGCGCCCCCCGCGAGGGCTACCGCCCCGGTGACTCCAGCCGCCGCGATGATCGCACTCCACCACACGCCCATCCCGGGGGGATCCCCGCGAGGCACAGCAAGATCACCCATCCCCCGCGCACGTCACCCGGGTGGAGCAGTTGCAGAGCCCTGACAGGGGCGCGAGGACCGCCCGCCCGGCCCACCGCCCACGGAGGTTCGACCCGCAGAGGGGGCCGGACCTCCGTGGGTGGTGGGTTGCTCGCGCAGTCCCTCGCGCCCCCGTCAGGGCGGGGGGTGCCCTCAGCGCCCTGGCGGGGCCCGCAGGTTCAGGCCGCGCGCAGGGTGGTCGTCATGGCTTCCAGAGCCAGAAGCGGAGCGACATTGCGGTCGATGGCCTCGCGGCACGCGAGAATCGCCTCGATGCGGCGCAGGGTCGTCTCCGGCGAGGAGGTCTGGGCGACGCGGGAGAGCGAGGCGCGCTGCTCCTCGTTCGCCAACTCGCCCTGGACGCCGAACTGCAGGGCCAGCACGTCACGGTAGTACCCGGCGAGGTCCAGCAGGGCCAGGTCGAGGCTCTCGCGCACCAGCCGCTTCGCGCGGCTCTTCTGACGGTCCTCCAGGTCCTTCATCGCGCCCGCCGTCCCGCGCGGCATGCGGCCGCCCGCGCCGGAGGCCGCGCCGAGCGCGGCGCGCAGCTCCTCGGTCTCCTTGGCGTCCAGCTCCTCGGTGACCTGCTTGGCGTCCTCCTCCGCCGCGTCGACCAGCCGCTGGGCGGCGGCCAGGCAGGCGCCCAGGTCGGCCACGCGCAGCGGCAGTCGGAGCACCTCCTCGCGCCGGGCGCGGGCCTCCGGGTCCTGGGCCAGGCGGCGGGCCCGGTCGATGTGCCCCTGGCTGGCCCGCGCGGCGAAGGAGGCCATCACCGGGTCGACGCCGTCGCGGCGCAGCAGCATGTCCTCCACCGCGGGGACGCTGGGCGTGCGCAGCACCAGCAGCCGGCACCGGGAGCGGATGGTAGGCAGCAGGTCGTCCACCGAGGGCGCGCACAGCAGCCAGACCGTGCGCGGGGACGGCTCCTCGACCGCCTTGAGCACGGCGTTGGCCGCCTGCTCGGTGAGCCGGTCGGCGTCCTCCAGCAGGATCACCTGCCAGCGGCCCCCGCTGGGGAACATGGATGCCCCGCGCACCATCTCGCGCGTCTCGCCGACGCCGATGCTCAGCTTCTCGACGCTGACGACGTTGACGTCGGCATGGCTGCCGACCAGCGTGGTGTGGCAGCCGTCGCAGAAGCCGCAGCCGGGGACCCCTCCCAACTCCAGGTCGGGCGAGGTGCACTGGAGCGCGGCGGCGAAGGCGCGGGCCGCGGTGGCCCGGCCGCTGCCGGGCGGACCGGTGAACAGCCAGGCATGCGTCATGCCCGATGCCTCGGCCGGCGAGGCCTCACCGGCCGCCACCGCGCGCGCGGCACGGGCGGCGCCGACCAGCTGCTCCACCACCTGGTCCTGGCCCACCAGGTCGTCCCACACGCTCACGCCGGGCTCCGCTCGTCCATCACTTCCGCCAGGTTAGCCGCCGGGACCGACAAAGCCCCGGCGGCCGAGGCACAGCACCGGCTCAGCGGCCGCGCTCGCGGCGACGACGCTCCGCCTCCGCCTCCTCCGCGTCCGCCTCGGACTCGGCCTGCTCGGCGGCCGCCTGCCACTGTGCCCACTCCTCGCGGGTGCCGAGCAGCTCGTCGGTCAGCGAGAGCGGGTCGTCGAGCGGCGTGGCCTCCGCCCACTCGTAGCGGCCGGTGCCCGACGGCGCCTGCGGGCGCGGCGTGGGCAGCTCCTGTGTGCGCTCGCCACCAGGCTCCGGGCGGAACAGCCAATCGGGCACGCTGTCCTGCACGCTCTCCGCGCTGCGCGGAGTCGCCTCACGCCAGGCGCGCGGCAGGGAGGAGTCGGTGGGGACGGCGGGGAGTTGGGCGGTCTCGGTCTCGTCGCGGTCCTCCGCCTTCCGTCCGCGCAGAGCGCGCTTGAGGCGTCCGCCCAGTCCGCCGCCCTCGGGAGCGGCCGGCTCGGGCGCGGGCTGGGCGGGCGCGGGCGCGGGCTCCGTCGCCGGGACGACGGGCAGCACGGCGGTCTCGTCGGCGGGAGCCGGTCCGGACGCCGCGGGCTTGCCCACGACCGGCGGACGAGAGGGGATCGGCGGCACGGCGGGCAGGACCCTCGTCGCCTCGGCGTCGGAGGGCCGGGCAGCCGATCCCCCGTCAGCACCCGCGCCTCCGGCATCCGAGCCGGGCCGTTCGGCTGCGGCGGGCCGACCTGACGTCGCGTCGCCGTCGGCGGAGCGCGCGGCCGGCCCGGTGGCCGGACCGCCCGCGGAGCCTTCCGGAGCGTCGTCAACGCCCGTCGAGGGGGCGGAAGCTGCCGCTTCGTCAGCCTGCTCACCGCGAGCAGCCGGGGTGTCCGCGTCGGCGGGCCGGACCGCCGGGCTCGGACGCCTCGCCGGGGCCTGTGCCGGTACGTCCTCCTGCGCCTCCGCCGCGGGTGACGCCTCCGGCGTCGCTGACGTCCCGTCACCGTCCGTGGGTGCGGGGGCCTGCGTGGCATCGGACGCACCGGTTCGCCTGGTCCCGGCGGTGCTCTGCGGACGGCCCTCCGGTTCCGGTATCGCGGGCAGGACAGCCGTCTCGTCGGCGTCCGCGCCCGGGTGCGCCTGCTCGTCCGGGGCAACCGGCAGCACGGTCGTCTCGTCGGCCGGGGAGACGACCGGCATGACCGTGGTCTCCGCGTCCGCGGACTCCGTCCGCTTCCGCTCCGCCTCGCGCTTGCGCGCGAGTTCGGCCAGGCGGGCGGTCTCCGCGAGAGCGGCGGCGCGGGCGGCCTCCTCGACCAGGCGCCGCTGTTCCGCCTCGGCGGCCGCGCGGGCCTGCTCCGCCTTGCGCCGTGCCTCGGCCTCCGCCGCGAGGCGCTGCTGCTCCGCCTTCCGGCGGGCCTCCGCCTCGGCGGCCAGGCGTTCCTCCTCGGCGGCACGCCGGGCTGCCTCCGCCTCGGCCTTGCGACGGGCGGCCTCCGCCGCCTGCCGCGCGGCCTCGGCCGCCTTGCGGTCCTCCTCCGCCTTGCGGGCCTTCTCGCGCTCCTCTTCCTCCAACCGCAGCCGCTCCAGCAGGGCCTGGCGCTCGCGCTCCGCGCGCTCCTCCTCGGCCTTGCGGCGCGCCTCCTCCTCCAGCCGCCGCTTCTCGGCCTCCGCGGCGAGCCGCGCCTGCTCCGCCAGTGCCGCCTTCTCCTGCTCGGAGAGCGGGAGTTCACGGTCCAGCCGGTGGCGGATCGCCTGGGTGACCGCGCCCGGGGCCTGCCCTGCGTCCACGACCAGGTAGCGCGCCGGGTCGGCGGCCGCCAGGGCCAGGAAACCGGCCCGCACCCGCGCGTGGAACTCGGCCGGCTCCGACTCCAGCCGGTCCAGCGCCTCGGTGAACCGCTCGCGGGCCGTCTCGGGGGACACGTCCAGCACGACCGTCAGGTCGGGCACCAGACCGGCCGTCGCCCAGGTGTTGAGCCGGGCGATCTCGGTCGCGGCCAGGTCGCGGCCCGCGCCCTGGTAGGCGATGGAGGAGTCCATGTACCGGTCGGTGATCACCACCGCGCCGCGCTCCAGGGCGGGGCGGATGACGGAGTCCACGTGCTCGGCCCGGTCGGCCGCGTACATCAGGGCCTCGGCCCGGTGCGAGATGCCGGTGTTGGCGACGTCCAGCAGCATCGCGCGCAGTCGCTGGCCGATGCCGGAACCGCCGGGCTCGCGGGTGACCACCACCTCGTGGCCCTTGCCGCGGATCCACTCGGCCAGCGCTGCCGCCTGGGTGGACTTTCCGGCGCCGTCACCGCCCTCGAGGGCGATGAAGTACCCGGTCCCGGCCCGGTGGGGCGCGGGAGCCGGGCCGCCCCGCAGGGCGTCCCACACGTCCTTGCCGAGCATCGCCGTACCGCGGCGGTCGTCGGTGCGGAAGTAGAGGACGACGGAGTAGACCAGTGCCAGGAGTCCCGACACCGCGACCGCGAGACCGGCGCCGCTGTGGTCCCAGGTCAGCGTGGTGCCGTGGAACTGCTCGGCGCCGAAGGCCGCACCCACCAGGGGGGCGGCGACCAGGGCGAGCCCGACGCCGAAGCGGACCATCGCGTGCAGGTGCTCGTCCACCCGCGGCTGCCGGGCCTCCTCGGTCTCCTGGGCGAGCAGCACGCGCCCGGTGCGGAAGGCGACGCCGCCCGCGACGCCGGCGAGGGTCAGCAGCACCAGCGAGAGCACGTAGTCACGGACCAGTCCGCCCAGGATCAGCGCCAGACCGGCGGTGCCGAGGGCCAGCGGCAGCAGCCGGCGCCGCGTCAGACCCGGCAGCAGCGGCCGGGCGAGGCGCAGGCCGAGCAGCAGTCCGGCGGTCAGCCCGAGAAGCAGCAGACCGTACCCGACCGGCCCGGCGCCCATGTCGTGGGCGTGCGGATAGGCCACGGCGGCCGCGGCGGCCAGCACGGCAGCGGCACCGGTCGCGGCGAAGGAGAAGAGCACGGAGCTGCCGGTGCGCCCGCGCCTGCCGTCGCGGCGCGGGGTGGCGTCGGCGGGCGCGCGCAGGTGCTCCAGTGGAGAGTGCGGCGCGGACGGCTGCGCGGCGGCGTCGGGCAGCTCCTGCGGGTAGAGCAGGCCGGCGGCGAGCGCGAAGAGAGCGGCTGCGCCGAGCGCGGGCACGGTGACCTGATGCGCCGTCAACCAGCCGATGCCGTGGCCGAGTCCGTCGTTGACCAGGGCGAGCACGACCAGGAGTGCGGCGGCGAGCGGCACGGTGCCGTAGCCGCTGCGGCGGTCGACGTACCGCAGGACGGGCCGCTGGTCCGGCGCGGGCACGCCGGGCGAGGTGGTGCCGGGGAGCAGCTGCTCCGCCACGGACTCGCGGGCGACGTTCCAGACGCGCTCGGCGGCGCCGAGCGCGAAAATGCTGACGAGCAGCCAGATCCACGCGTCCGCAGGGGTCCAGACGCTCCAGAAGGGCGCGACCCCGGTCAGCGCCGCGCTGAGCCCGGCAGAACCGAGCAGCACCCAGCGACGGTCGGCGCGGTGCAGCAGCTGGGCGAGCGGCCCGAGCGCGAGCACGCCGAGAACGAGCGTCGCGGCGAGCCGGGCACCGAAGGCGGCGGCCAGCGCGAAGAGGAGGGCGCGGTAGCCGCCCCCCAGCACGTCGTGGGCGGACTCCGAGCTGACCGCGTCCACGGTCAGGACGGTGAGGACGAGCAGCGCGAGTCGGTCGGCGGTCCCGCCTGCGAACTGCACCTGCCAGAACCGGCGGTAGGCGGGCAGTCGCAGCAGCGCGCGGGCGCGCTCCGCGGGCGCGCCGAGGGGCGGGTGTCGGTCAACGCTGGTCATGTCGTCAGCCTAGCCGTGGGCACGGACGCTCAATCCCCGTACGGCCCGTGCCATGACAGGGCTGTGACCGATCGCGCACCTGTTCTCCACGAGAGCCACCGTCAGGGGCGCGAGGAATCCCCCGCCCTTCGGGCGGGAGGTGCCCCCAGCGCGAGCAACTCACCACCCACGGAGGTCCGTCCCCGTCTGCGGGACGAACCTCCCCGAGTGGTGGGCCGCTCGCGCAGTGCCTCGCGCCCCTGACGGGCTGCGGCTACTTCTTCGCGGCGGTCTTCTTCGCCGTTGCCTTCTTGGCAGTTGCCTTCTTGGCAGTTGCCTTCTTGGCCGCCGTCTTCTTCGCCGGGGCCTTCTTCGCGGCCTTCTTCACCGGGCCCTTGGCCCGCTTCTCGGCCAGCAGCTCGTACCCGCGCTCGGGCGTGATCGTCTCGACGTCGTCGTCCCGCCGCAGCGTCGCGTTGGTCTCGCCGTCCGTCACGTAAGGACCGAAGCGGCCGTCCTTGACGACCACCGGGCGCTCGCTCACCGGGTCCGTGCCCAGCTCCTTCAGCGGGGGCTTCGCCGCCGCGCGTCCGCGCGCCTTGGGCTGGGCGTAGATCGCCAGCGCCTCCTCCAGCGTCACGGTGAACATCTGCTCCTCGGACTCCAGCGAGCGCGAGTCCGTGCCCCGCTTCAGGTACGGCCCGTAGCGGCCGTTCTGCGCGGTGATCTCGACGCCCTCGGGGTCCGTGCCGACGACCCGCGGCAGGCCGAAGACCTTGAGCGCGTCCTCCAGCGTGACCGTGTCCAGGTCCATGGACTTGAGCAGCGAGCCGGTCTTCGGCTTCACCGCGTTCTTGCCGGTCTTCGGGACGTCGTCCGGCAGCACCTCGGTGAAGTAGGGGCCGTAGCGGCCGGCCCTGGCGACGATCATGTAGCCGGTGTCCGGGTCCGGGCCCAGCTCGCGGTCGCCGCTCGGCTTGGCCAGCAGCTCC
Organism: Streptacidiphilus monticola; assembly: GCF_042658505.1. Lineage (NCBI taxonomy): Bacteria > Bacillati > Actinomycetota > Actinomycetes > Kitasatosporales > Streptomycetaceae > Streptacidiphilus > Streptacidiphilus monticola. The sequence continues at coordinate 16,649 of NZ_JBHSQJ010000051.1, forward strand.
TCCGCGATCTCCGGGGTCAGCTCGTCGGGGGCCATGTCGTCGGGCACGTCCGCCCGCTTGTCCTCGCGCTCGACGTAGGGGCCGTAGCGGCCGACGCGCAGCACGATGCCGCTGTCGCCGACGGGGAAGGAGGAGATCTCCCGGGCGTCGATCGCGCCCAGGTCGGTGACCAGTTCCTTGAGGCCGCCCAAGTGGTCGCCGTCGCCGTTGCCGGCGTCGGCGGCCGCACCGGCGTCCTCGCCCTCGCCGAAGTAGAAGCGCTTGAGCCAGGGCACGGACTCGGCCTCGCCGCGGGCGATGCGGTCGAGGTCGTCCTCCATCCGGGCGGTGAAGTCGTAGTCGACCAGGCGGCCGAAGTGCTCCTCCAGCAGCCGGACCACGGCGAGCGCCAGGAAGGACGGGACCAGGGCGGTCCCCTTCTTGAAGACGTAGCGCCGGGCCACGATGGTGTCGATGATCGCCGCGTAGGTCGACGGGCGGCCGATCTCGCGCTCCTCCAGCTCCTTGACCAGCGAGGCCTCGGTGTACCGCGCCGGAGGCTTGGTGGCGTGGCCGTCCGGGTTGATCTCCTCCGCGCGCAGGCCGTCCCCCTCGGCGACCGGGGGCAGCCGGCGCTCGCGGTCGTCCAGCTCGGCGTCCGGGTCGTCGCGGCCCTCGACGTAGGCCTTGAGGAAGCCGTGGAAGGTGATGATCTTTCCGGACGCGGAGAACTCGGCGTCGCGGCCGTCGGCCGAGCGGCCACCGACCTTGACGGTGACCGACTGGCCGACCGCGTCCTTCATCTGGGACGCGACCGTGCGCATCCAGATCAGCTCGTAGAGCCGGAACTCGTCGCCGGTCAGCCGGGTCTCGGCCGGGGTGCGGAAGCGGTCGCCGGAGGGGCGGATGGCCTCGTGCGCCTCCTGCGCGTTCTTCACCTTGCCGGCGTAGACGCGGGGGGCGTCCGGCAGGTAGTCGCGGCCGTACAGCTGCTCGACCTGCGCCCGGGCGGCGGTGACCGCCGTGTCCGAGAGCACCGTCGAGTCGGTACGCATATAGGTGATGAAGCCGTTCTCGTACAGGCGCTGGGCCACGTCCATGGTCCGCTTGGCGCCGAAGCCCAGTTTGCGGCCCGCCTCCTGCTGGAGGGTGGTGGTCCGGAAGGGGGCGTAGGGCTGTCGGCGGTACGGCTTGGACTCGACGCTGCGGACCCGGAACTCGGCCTGGGCCAGGCCGGCGGCCAGCTGCCGGGCCGCGTTCTCGTCCAGGTGCAGGACGCCTGCGGTCCGCAGCTGCCCGCGCGAGTCGAAGTCGCGGCCGGTGGCGACGCGCTTGCCGTCGACGGCGGAGAGCCGGGCGCCGAAGGTCCCGGGGTCGCCGCCGTCGGTGCCCTTGCCGGAGTCGAAGACGGCGGTCAGGTCCCAGTAGGACGCGGAGCGGAACGCCATCCGCTCCCGCTCGCGCTCGACGACGAGCCGGGTCGCGACGGACTGGACACGGCCCGCCGAGAGCTTCGGCATGACCTTCTTCCACAGCACCGGCGAGACCTCGTAGCCGTAGAGGCGGTCGAGGATGCGGCGGGTCTCCTGGGCGTCGACCAGGCGCTTGTTGAGTTCGCGCGGGTTGCGCACGGCCTCCTGGATCGCGTCCTTGGTGATCTCGTGGAAGACCATCCGGTGGACCGGCACCTTGGGCCGGAGCACCTCCTGCAGATGCCAGGCGATGGCCTCGCCCTCGCGGTCCTCATCGGTGGCGAGGAAGAGTTCGTCGGCCTCCTTGAGCAGCGACTTGAGCTTGGAGACCTGCGCCTTCTTGTCCGAGTTGACCACGTAGATGGGCTCGAAGTCGTGCTCCACGTCGATGCCGAGGCGGCGGACCTCGCCGGTGTAGCCCTCGGGGACCTCGGCGGCGGTGCCCGGGAGGTCGCGGATGTGCCCGACGCTCGCCTCGACCACGTAACCAGGGCCGAGGTAGCCCTTGATCGTCTTCGCCTTGGCCGGCGACTCGACGATGACGAGTCGCCGTCCGTCGCGTGCGGTCTCGCTGCTCGGGGACACCTTCGCTCTTCTCTCCCGGTCGGATCAGGGGTCGGCCGCCGCACTCGCGGGGACCGGGACCGGATGAACGGTCCTGACTGCGGAGTGTGACCGCACCCTGGTCCCCCTTGTCAAACGGACGGTCGCGTCCATGTGCCACTCGAACGGTAACCCGGCGGTCGCTGTTCCCGCCGTCCGGGCTCCCGGGCGAACAGCCGGATCATAGGACTGTCGCGTACAGAGCGAGCTCGGATTGAGATCTTTCCGGCGTTTCCGGGTCCATTCGGCCGCAATGTGTCTGCCGACAGTGCTATGCGCCCCGGGCGGGGGCGCTGGTGGTGCCCCCAGCCGAAGGCTGGGGGAGGAACTGCGCAAAGGGCCCACCACTCGGGGAGGGTTCGTGCCGCACAGGGGGTCGAACCCGGCGGGTGGTGGCCGTTCGCGGTGGGGCACCTCCCGCCGTGGGGGTGCCCCCGGCCGAAGGCTGGGGGAGGGTGGTGGATCCTCGCGCCCTGGGGCCAGAGCTCGACTACAGGGCGGCGGAGATCAGGAGGGTCCCGCAGGCGGCGAAAGCCGCGCCGAGGAGCAGCCAGAAGACATCGCTTCTCAGCTGGCGGCTGCCCTCCACGGTGACGTACGTGGGCCGCGAAGGGTCGTACGCGACGGCGACCAGCGTGTCTGCCGCGAGCGCCGGCGTACGCCGGATCGTCGTCCAGCCACGGGGGCGCGTGACGACCTCGCCGTGCCCCTCGGCATGGAAGCTCAGCAGCGGGGCCGTGTCCGGGTGGTCCCCGGTGACGGCAGGGTCGGCGAGGACCCGGGCCATCCCGCTCGCGCCCCGGCGCTGCAGCACCCAGCGGGCGCGCATCTCGCTGCCGCACCACCACAGCACACCGCAGCCGAAGACCGTGAACCACGCCCCCGTGAACACGCCCAGTGGAGTCCCCACGTCTTCCGCCCCTGTGCCTCGCCACCCGGAAAGTACGGTCGTCACACTGGCAGCGGACGCGCAACACCCGTCGCACGTACGGCGTACGACGGACGAAGCAGAGGTGAACGACCGTCAGTTCCCGACGACACCGTCACCCCCAGGCTGTGGACAGGCAGTCGAACACCGCAGCACGCAACCGCCCGCAAGGGTGACAGCGGAGACCAGCAGTCCGTTGCCGGCGCAGGCCGACGTAGGCCGACGTAGGCCGACGTGAGGCAGCAGCCGCCCGGCCGGGAGTGCGACCCGGCGGCGCGGGCTGAACAGGACCGCCCCCACGTGCCGTTCCGGCGCTCGCTGGCCACGGGCCATGGCGCTCCCGTGGACCCCGCCACCGAGGCGGCCGGGATCGCGTCGCTGAGAACGGGGAACCGGTCGTGCGCAAGGCCCAGTTGGCGTCCAGGCAGACGCGGAACAGCAGTTGGAACAGCGGGCCGGTGAGCAGGCGCCCGGAAACACGGTGGCGAGGTCCGGTTGGACAGCGCCCGGTAGGCCAACTGGCCGCCGAGGCCCACGAGTCGGCGGGCCATCTTGTGCTGGTAGGGCGCCAGGGGCCTGCGGGCCGGCTTGGCCAGGTGCAGGCTGCGGTGCAGCGTCTACAGCGGGCTCGCGGCGAGCCGGGGCCGGGTGAGGGCGGCGTCGCCGAGGGACATCCGGATCACGCGACCGGCTCCAGGAAGCCTTGCTCCACCAGCAGGCGGATCTGCGCGGGGGTGCGGTCCCGGAGCACCACCGGGTCCTCCTCGATGAGGTGGGCGATGGCGTCCAGGATCTCCCCGGCGGTCAGGGTTCCCTCGCAGGCGCCGACGAACCCGGCGCCGACCGTGTCGACCTTGGTGGCCCGGCGCATGCCCCGGTTCTGACGGAGGATCACGTGCTGCGGGTCCTCGGTGCCGGGCAGCCCCACCTGCTCCTGGACCACCTCGTCGGCGAGGACGTAGCGGGCCGCCAGCAGCGCGGCGTCGTCGTGGGTGCGCAGGAAGTCCTGGCGGTCGAACCAGGACGCGATGGCGGGGCCGAGCGGCTGCTCGACCGGATGCGGCCACTCCTCGGCGACGACGACCGGCGCGGCGCCCTCGGGAGCCCGGCGCAGGGTGATCCAGCCGAAGCCGACGGCCTCGACCTTGGCCGCCTCGAAGGCGTCCAGCCACTCGGCGTAGCGGGCCTCGTAGGCGTCCCGGTCGCCGAGGTGGTCCCCGCCGTCGCGCAGCCACAACTCGGCGTACTGGTAGACGTCCTGGGCCTCGCGCTGGACGATCCACGCGTCGCAGCCGGTCCCGGCGAGCCAGCCGGAGACGCGCTCACGCCAGTCCTCGCCGCGCACGTGCTGCCAGTTGGCGAGCAGCTGGCACCAGCCGCCGGGTTCCAGCCGGGCGCCGACGCCGGCGACCAGGCGCCGGCACAGCTCGTCCCCGGCCAGGCCGCCGTCGCGGTAGGTGAACCGTCCGGCGGGGGAGATGACGAAGGGAGGGTTGGAGACGACGAGGTCGAAGCGCTCGTCGGGGGCGACCGGCTCGAAAAGGCTGCCCTCGCGCGTCTCGACGCGGTCGGCGAGGCCGCTCAGCCCGGCGCTGAGCCGGGTGAAGTGCAGGGCCCGGGGGTTGACGTCGGTGGCGACGACGCGCCCGGCGTGCCGGGCGGCGTGCAGGGCCTGGACGCCGGATCCGGTGCCCAGGTCGAGGACCCGGCGCACCGGCTGACGGACCGTGATGTTGGCGAGGGTCGTCGAGGCTCCGCCGACGCCGAGCACCAGTTCGCCGCGCGGCACGCCCTGGTCGGTGGCGTGCCCGGAGCCGATGCCGCCCGCTCCGCCGACGGCGCAGCCGAGGTCGGAGACGATCCAGGCGTCCGAGCTGCCGGACTCGCCGGCGTTGTCGTTGGCGTAGGGCCGGATGTCGACGCGGGCGCGGCCCCGGTCGCCGTCGGCGGCCAGCCAGCCGTCCGCGACGGCGGCGGCGACGGGCAGCCCGGCGGCCGTCGCGGCCTCGGCGGTGACCGGCCGCTGCAGCAGGAACAGCCGGATCAGCGTGGCCAGCGGACCGCCGTCAGCGGTCGCCCTCAGGGCGGGCACGCTCTCGCTGCGGGCGAGCGCGGCGTAGGCGCCCGCGCCCAGCAGTTCCAGGCACCCGTCGGCGGTGAAGCCCGCCTGCAGGAAGCACTGGCGCAGCGCTTCGATGGTCTCCGGCCGTTCGCTCACACTCTCGCTCACGGCCCCATTCTCGCCGACGACCGGCCGCCGTCCCGTCAGGACGGCGACGACGCCGGCGCGGCGGATCGGGAGGAGCCGGCGTGGGAGGCGCCGGCGCGCGGCGCGGCGGAGTGGGACGGGACTGAGGCGGAGGCCGACCGGGCGTCGGTCGGGGCGGGCGCGGCCGTGCCGGCCGAGCCGGCGGAGCCGGAACAGCCGGGCTGCTTGGCCAGGGCGGCGCCCAACTCGCCTGTCTGCAGCTTCTTCAGAGCGGTGTTGGAGAGGGCGGCCAGCTGGGACACCTGGTCGCTGACGCCCTTGAGCCCGGAGGCGAACCGGGCCTGATCCTGCGAGGGCAGTGCCTTCACGTCGGCGGCGGCCTTGGTGTAGCCGCCGGCGGCCTGGTTGAGCTCGCTGACGGCATCGGCCTGGAGCGCGGTCCCGTTGTCGGTCTTGGGCGCACCGGCCTGCTGAACCGCTTGGGCGATCCGGGAGTTGGCGGTCGCCAGCGCGGTGAAGTCGGCGGCGAGACGGTTGGCGAGCGCGGCCGGGGACTCCCCCTGCTTGACCGCGCCGGTGTCCGCCTGGGCGGCGTTCGCCGCCTCCACGGGGGCCTTGATGCCCGAGCAGACGCTCTGGGCCCAACCGTCGAGCGCGGGGCCGTTCCCGCCGGAGCAGGCGCTCAGCCCCGCGAGGGCGGCTCCGACCACGGCCAGCGACATCCACGACTTCACCATGGCCGTCGAACCTACACCACGGCCCCAGCGGGACGCGGAGGCCCGGCACGGACGGGTTCCCGGCCGGGCGCCCGCGCGGCCCAAGTCAGCTGCGCGGGCAGGAAACCGGCGGCTGTGCAGCGCCGCAGGTGCGCCGGTCGGCGACCCCCAGGGACGGAGATCAGGGTCCTCAGGGGCGGAAGCCGGGGGCCGTCACGGGCCAGCTCATCCGGAGCACCCCCGCCCCGTCCCCCTCGTTCACCAGCGCCACGTCGTCGACCAGGCCGCTGATCAGGGCGAGGCCCATCGCGTCGTCCGCCGCGTCACCGTTCAGGGGCGCGGGGACGCCCACCGCCTCGCCGACGCCGTCCTCGACCTCGATCAGGAACCTGCGTTCCTGCTTCACCAGCTTGACCAGGACCGGCTCGTCCAGGCCCTTCCGCTGATGCAGACCCACAGCGCGGGAGCATGCCTCACCGACGGCGAGGCGGACCTCGTCGAGGACGGACTCGTCCACCCCCGACTGCCGGGCCACCGCCGCCGCGACGAGTCTCGCGGTGCGCACGTGGGCGGGGAGGGCGCTGAAGCGCAACTCCACCGTGGCCGGATCCTGGTCGACAGCGGCCCCCGGCCGGCCCTGGGCCGTCGCTAGTTCTTCTGCTTCGTCGGTCGGCATGAGTCCTGGCCCCCAGAGAGGATTCGGCGGCGGCGGATTGTGCTGCCGAGCCGGGAAGCGGGCGCAGGGCGGCGACGCCGCGGCGGACGCCGTGCGCAGGCTTCCCTGCTCGGTCAGTCGGTCGCGGCGACGGCCTCGTCCACAGAGCTGTGGATCGGGAACACCTTGGTCAGTCCGGTGATCCGGAAGATCTTGAGGATGCGCTCCTGGTTGCAGACCAGGCGCAGCGAGCCCTCGTGCGCACGCACCCGCTTCAGCCCGCCGACGAGGACACCGAGCCCGGTCGAGTCCAGGAAGTCCACGCCTTCCATGTCCACGATCAGGTGGTAGTGACCCTCGTTGACCAGCTCGACCAGCTGCTCGCGCAGCTTCGGGGCGGTGTACACGTCGATCTCGCCGCCCACCTCAACGACCGTGCGGTCACCGACGTTGCGGGTCGACAGGGACAGGTCCACGGAACCTCCAGCACCTTGCCTTGCTTCCATGCCGATTGCGGGGCCTGTTACCCCGTTGCACGGCCGCGATGGCATTCAACCACTTAACGCGAGGGCAGGACGACGGCTTGCAGTGAATCTCCGTCACCCGGATGCCAGACTTGACGTCGATGAAGCCGCATGCCGAACCGCCCGCGGCCGTTCTCGGCCGACTGACGGAGGGCCGAGGACGGCAAGATCGCCTCACCCATACGGAGCACCTGCCCGCTCGCCCGGCCCGCTATGCGGACTGGCCCAAGTCGCTTCGTCCGGAAGTTCTGGACGCCGCGCGGGCCTGCGGCATCGAGCGGCCGTATCTGCACCAGGCGGAAGCCGCGAATCGGGCACTTCAGGGCGAAAGTGTGGTGATCGCCACAGGCACCGCCTCGGGCAAGTCGCTCGCCTATCTGGCTCCGGTACTGAGCGCCCTGCTGGACGGCACCGAGGCGCGCAACGGCCGTGGGGCGACGGGCCTCTACCTCGCCCCGACCAAGGCGCTGGCCGCCGACCAGCTGCGCCGGATCAACGAACTGCGGACCGCCGGCAAGGACGGTGGCCTGGACCGCGTCCGTGCCGCCGTCTACGACGGCGACACGCCCTTCGAGGAGCGCGAGTGGGTCCGGCAGCACGCGGCCTACGTGCTGACCAACCCCGACATGCTGCACCGCGGCATCCTGCCCGGACACGCCCGCTGGTCCACGTTCCTCAGGTCGCTCAGGTATGTCGTGGTCGACGAATGCCACAGCTACCGGGGCGTGTTCGGCTCGCACGTGGCCCAGGTGCTGCGCCGGCTCCGACGGCTGTGCGCCCGCTACGGGGCCGACCCGGTGTTCCTGCTCGCCTCCGCCACCGTGGCGGAACCCGCGGTCAGCGCCGGGAGACTGACGGGCCTTCCGGTCGCGGAAGTGACCGAGGACGGCTCGCCGCGCGGCGACACCGTCTTCGCGCTGTGGGAGCCGCCGCTGACCGAGCTGACCGGCGAACGCGGGGCGCCGGTGCGGCGTTCGGCGACCGCCGAGGCCGCGGACCTGCTCACCGACCTGGTGCTGGACCGGGTGCGGACGGTGGCCTTCGTGCGATCCCGGCGCGGGGCGGAACTGATCTCGGTCATCGCGCAGGAGCGGCTGACCGAGGCGGTGGGCTCGAGCGAGGCCCGGCGGGTCGCCGCCTACCGTGGCGGCTACCTGCCGGAGGAACGCCGGGCGCTGGAGCGGGCCCTGCACTCCGGACGGCTGCTCGGGCTCGCCTCGACCAGCGCCCTGGAGCTGGGCGTGGACGTCTCCGGCCTGGACGCCGTGCTGCTGGCCGGCTACCCCGGCACCCGTGCGTCGCTGTGGCAGCAGGCCGGTCGCGCGGGCCGTGACGGCCAGGGCGCGCTGGCGGTACTGATCGCGCGGGACGACCCGCTGGACACCTACCTCGTGCACCATCCCGACTCCCTGTTCCGACGACCGGTCGAATCGACCGTGCTCGACCCGGACAACCCCCATGTGCTGGCTCCGCACCTGTGCGCGGCGGCCCAGGAACTGCCGCTCACCGAGGCGGACTTCGCCCTCTTCGGCCCCTCGGCGCCGATCCTGGTCCCGCAGCTGGAGCGGCGCGGCCTGCTCCGGGGCCGCCCCGGCGGATGGTTCTGGACCCGGCGCGAGCGGGCCGCCGACCGCGTCGACATCCGCGGCGAGGGAGGGGCCCCGGTGCGGGTCGTGGAGGCGGACACCGGCCGCCTGCTGGGCACGGTGGACGCCGGCTCGGCGCACACGACCGTGCACACCGGTGCGATCCACCTCCACCAGGGTCGGACCTACCTGGTACGGGAGTTGGACCTGGAGGACGCGGTCGCCCTGGTCGAGGAGGCCAACCCGCCCTACTCGACCGTGGCCCGGGACACCACGTCGATCTCCGTGCTCGGCACGGACGAGCAGGTGCCCTGGGGCGAGGCCACGCTCAACTTCGGCTCGGTGGAAGTCACCAACCAGGTCGTCTCCTTCCTGCGTCGACGGCTGGTGACGAACGAGATCCTGGGCGAGAGCAAGCTGGACCTGCCCCCGCGGACGCTGCGGACCCGGGCGGTCTGGTGGACCGTCACCGAGCAGCAGTTGGAGGACGCGGGCATCCTGCCCGAGGAACTGCCCGGCGCGGCGCACGCGGCGGAGCACGCGTCGATCGGCCTGCTGCCCCTGTTCGCGACCTGCGACCGCTGGGACATCGGCGGCGTGTCCGTCCCGCTCCACCCGGACACCGGCCTGCCCACGGTCTTCGTCTACGACGGCCACCCGGGCGGCGCGGGCTTCGCGGAACGCGGCTTCCACGAGGCGCGGCGCTGGCTGTCCGCCACGCTGCAGGCGATCACCTCCTGCGAGTGCGAGCGGGGCTGCCCCTCCTGCATCCAGAGCCCCAAGTGCGGCAACGGCAACGACCCGCTCGACAAACCCGGCGCCATCCGCCTGCTGCAGCTACTGCTGAGCGGCGCCCCGGGAGCGAGCTGACGCTCCGTCAGGCCAGCCTGGCCCGCCCCCCGTGGGGGCGGGACGAAGGCCCGCAGCAGGGCGAGGCCCCGGCCAGGCCCCGGTGGAGCCGGTCCGGCCCCGGCGGGCCGGGTCGGCTCGGGATCACCCCGTGCGGGGATCAGGTCGGGTCGCGGGGCCGCCCCCACGGCCAGGCCGAGGCAGGCACCCCCAGTCAGGCCCCGGCCAGGCCCCGGCCAGGCCCCAGTCACTGCTGCCACGGCCACGTCCACGGCCGGCCCGACGACGGTGCTGATGAAGGGCCGCCCCACCCTCAGGTCGGGGCCAGGGAAGACGGCAGGTCACCGGGCGTCAGCGGGGCGGAAAGAGGCCCGGCCCGGGCGCGCGCGTGGGCGGGTGGGAAGCCGGGGAGGGAGGGGGCGTCGACCGCGACGACGACGGAGTCCTGCACGGCGTCGTCGGACACCGTGCAGGAGACCAGCCGGGCCCCGTGTGCCGCGGCCACTCGGGCCGCCTCGCCGCACGCGACCCCCGGAGCCAGAAGCAGGCGGCCGCCGGCCGCGAGCGCGGCGAGGTCCGCCGCCGACTCCGCACGGGGG
>NZ_JBHSQJ010000051.1:26830-68260 GCF_042658505.1 Streptacidiphilus monticola
CCGCGGCCGCCAGGCCGAGGACGACGGACAACGCCAGCAGCGCCACGGCGACCAGGCCCACCACCACGACGGTCACCGACCCCCGATCCCCGTCCCGCCCACACGGGAACTGACGAAGCATCACCGGACGGCCCCCTCCGCGTCCGGCTCGACCCGAGCCACCGCCGTGGCGCCGACGCCGACCGACAGGGCCCGGCCGAACCCGCCCGGACCCGCGCTGCGGGCCGTCACCGCGACCCGCACCAGGTCACCGGACCAGCTGACCACCACCCGCGCGCCGGGCGGCGCCGCCGCCCGAACGGCAGCCTGGACCGCCGGCTCGGGGTCGCCGCGGGCCGCCGCACGCGCGCCCTCGCGGGCGGCGTCGACACAGCGCAGCTGCGCCGCCCCGGCCACCGCGCCCCATAGCAGCACGCCCAGCAGGAGCACCAACGCGGGGAGGACGACGGCGAGTTCGGCGGTGGCGTACCCCGCGTCGCCGCCCAGGCGCCCGGACCTCCGGCCCCGGCGGCAGTGGAGTCCGGCAGGAGGCCGGGGCCAGGACCGCCGCCGGGGCAGGCACCTGCGCCGTTCACACCGCACTGAGGGCCTTCTTGATGATGCCGGTGAGCAGCGCGGACACCGCGCCGCCCGTGAGCAGCTTGTACAGCAGCGCTGCGAACCCGCAGGCGGCCACCGTTCCGACGGCGTACTCGGCCGTGGTCATCCCGGAGTCCGCGCGGCAGCGCCGGAGCCGGGCCCGGAGCAGGCTCGCCAGGTGCCAGGCCCAGGCCTGGACGACGACCATCACGAGCACCGAACTGTGGCGCAACCGGCGGACGCAGAGCGCAGCGACGGGCACCGACCTGGGCGGCGACACCGACGCGTACGACACCGACGCGCCCGACACCGACGGGTGCGACACCGAGGGGTGCGACTTCGACGCCGACCCCGGCGAGGACGACCTCGGGGCGGCGAGGACAGGCGCGGAGGCGAGTGCGGACATGCGGACCAACTCCTCTGAGAGCGAAGGCGGATCAGAACCGGGAGAGGAACCCCCCGGTCAGGCCGGTGACCACCGGCACGACTCCCACCAGCACGAAGGCCGGCAGGAAGCAGAGGCCCAGCGGGGCCGTGGCCAGGACGCCCGCACGGCGGACGCGGGCCTGGGCGGCGGAGGCCGCCGTGCGGCGGGCGGTCTCCGCGAGCCGGACGAGCGCGGACGCGGGCGGCGCTCCACTGGCGTCGGCGCGGAGCAGACAGCGGGCGAGCCCGGCGAGTTCCGGCTCCTCGCCCAGTCGCGCCCACGCCCCTTCGGGGGGCGTGCCGACGGCCAACTCGGCCGCCACCAGGCGGAGCCGTCCGGCCATCGGCTCTGGTAGCACCGACGCCACCGCGGCCGCCGCCTGGGCGGGGGCACCCCACGACGCCAGACAGGCAGCCAACAGGTCGGCAGCGAGCGGAAGTTGTCTCCGCAGGGCCGCCGACCGCTGTTCGGCCTCCCGCTCGCCGGGCGTGGCCGGACTGGGCAGCAGGCGCCAGCAGGCGCTGCCCACGACGGCGCCGACCAGCACTCCGGCAGGGCCGCCCAGCAGTACGGCGATCCCACCGCCGGCGAGGACGGCCGCCGCTCGCGGTACCGCCCTGCCCGAGGGCAGTCTGGGTCTTCGCCGCTCGGCCCGGGCCACGGTGAGTTCAAGACCGGCGGCGGACGCCCGGCGTAGTGCCCGCCGCCGAACCAGTGCCCAAGCCCCCACCGCCCCCAGCCCGCCGAGGACCACCGCGATCGCCAACCACAGCTCCACCGCTGCCTCCTCCCGCTCAGACCTGTCGCATGCCGCCCGCTCGGGCCCGAGGCCGAGCGGGCGTAACCCGGACGCACGCCCACCGAGGAGCCGCGCCCGGCGCCGCCTGGCGGCATCTGCCCCCCGGCCAGGCACCCGGGCCGCCGGCAATCCGCCGTCGCCGGGCGTCGTCGAACCGGCCGGCCAAGGGCAACGCAGGCAGTCCGGGCCGGGCCGGGCGTCAGCATGCAGCGCGGGCAGACCTGGCGAGGCGTTCGGTCCACCACAGCCCGGCCGTTTCGAGCAGGAGGCCGAAGGCCAAGCAGCCGAGGCCCGCGGGGGTGTGCAGCAGCACGTCGAGGGGGCGTGCGCCGAGCGCCCCGCCGAGCGTCAGGCCGAACAGCGGGAGCCCCGCCAGCAGCCAGGCCGTGGACCTCGCCCCGGCGAGCTCCGCCGCCACGGACGCGGCCAACTCCTGCTCACCGCGCAGCGCTTCCGCAACCCGGTCCACAGCACCGGCCAGGCCGGCGCCGCCCGCCGCCGCCAACTCCCAGCAGGCGGCCACCGCGTGGGCCCCTTCCGCGCCCGGCTCGCGGGCCAGGGCTCGGAACGCGTCCGGCACGCTGCCGCCGAAGCGGGCGGCGGCCAGCAGGCCGGAACGGTCGAGCACCGACGGCTCGACGACCGCCATCTCCACCGCCTGGTGCGGCGTCGCCCCGGCCCGCAACTCCGCCGAGAGCGCCACGCACAGCTCGGTGACCGCCGCCTGCCGCGCCTGCCTGGCCCGCTCGTCGGCCCGACGTCGCCGCAGGCGTATCAGCGGCACCACACTCCCCGCCCCCAGCAGCATCGGCACCACCGACCAGGTGGCCACCGCCGACGCCAAACCGACGGGAACCAGGGCGAGTTCGGGATGGCGCAGCAGCGGACCGGTGCGCACCCGCACCGCCCACGCCCGGGCCAGGCGCCCGAAGGGCACGTCCTCGTCCGGCCCCAGGCCCTCACCCTCTCTGCCGCCGCTGCCGCCCGGTCCCAGGGCGCGTCTGCGCCGCTGCACCGTCTCCCGGCGCGAGTAGCGCCAAGCACCCCAGCCGATCAGGCACAGCGCCAGCCCGGTCCCCGCCGCCTGCACCATCTGCCAGGTCATGCCGCCACCGTCCGTCCGCCTGCCGGGGCCGACCGCTCCTCCACGGCGGTGCCGCCCCGCTCCTCGACGGCGGTGCCGCCCCGCTCGTCCTCGTCCAGCCGCTCCAACTCGTCCCCGCACCAGTGCTCCAGCTGCGCCCAGCCGGGCCCCAACTCCGGCGCTCCGTCGGCCTCGGCGAAGCGAACGGCCGGGACGGCGACGACCAGGCCGTCCTGACCCCGCGTCAGCACTCGTACCTCGGTGACCCGGCGCCGCCCGTCCACCCGGGCCCGGCCCACGTGCACGACCACCTGGAGGGCAGCAGCCAGCTGACCGTGCAGGGCCTCCCGGCCCAGACCCGCTGAGGAGGCCAGCGCCTCCAGCCGGGCCGGGACATCCTCCGCCGCGTTGGCGTGGACAGTCCCGCAGCCGCCCTCATGACCGGTGTTCAGGGCGGCCAGCAGATCGACGACCTCGGCACCGCGGACCTCGCCGACGACCAGCCGGTCGGGGCGCATCCGCAGCGCCTGCCGGACGAGGTCGCGCAGTGCCACCTCGCCGACGCCCTCCTGGTTGGGTGGACGGCTCTCCAGCCGGACCACATGGGGATGGTCGGGGCGCAGCTCCGCCGAGTCCTCCACGATGAGCAGCCGTTCCCGCGGGCCGACCAGGCCCAGCAGGGCAGCGAGCAGGGTGGTCTTGCCGGAGCCGGTGCCGCCGGAGATGACGAAGGCGAGGCGTGAACGGACCACCGCCCGCAGCAGCCAGGCGCCCCAGGCCGTCAGGGCACCCGCCCGAACCAGCTCGGTCAGGGTGAACGGCCGGCTGCGGCTGACCCGGAGCGAGAGCGCCGTGCCGCCGACGGCGACCGGCGGTAGCACCGCGTGCAGCCGTACGCCGTCCGGCAGCCGGGCGTCGGCCCAGGGCCGGGCGTCGTCCAGGCGGCGCCCGGCCGTCTGCGCCAGCCGCTGGGCGAGCCGGCGGACCGCCCGCTCGTCGGCGAAGCGCACCCCGCGGGCGCGCTCCAGACCCTGCCCCCGGTCGACCCACACCTCGCGGGGCCCGTTGACCAGCACGTCGGTGACCGCGGGATCGGCGAGCAGCGCGTCGAGCGGCCCCGCGCCGACCATCTCGGAGCGCAACTCCCGGACGATGTCCAGCACTTCGGAGTCCCCGTAGGGGCGGCCCTCGGCCCGCAGGGCCGCCGCGACGCGCGCGGTGCTCGGCTCGGCGCCCGCCTCGGCGAGGCGCAGCCGCACCGAGTCCAGCAGGTCCTGGTGTCCGCCCCGCGCGGTGAAGCTGATGCTCCCGCCCATGCCGCCGCTCATGCCGCCATCCCCGATCCGTCGAGCGGGCCCGCGAATCCGCCCAGGCCGGGGCGTCCACTGCCGGCCAGAGCCTCCGTCAGAAAGGCTGCGCAGAACCGCCCGAGCGGGCCTCGCGGCCGGGAGCCGGGCGGCCGCCCGTGCTCCAGGTCGGCCGCCAGCCCCGGCTCGGCGGCCAGCTCACCCGCCAGCGGCAGCCGTACCCCTCGGGCCACCTCCGCTCCGGTGAGGCCGCTGGGCGCCGGGCCCCGGACCACCGCCCGCAGATCCGCGAGGCGCATCCGCACCAGCGAGGCGACCCGGCCGGAGGCCGTCATGGCCCGCAGCTCGGCGGGGACCACCAGCAGCCCCAGATCCGCCTGGGCCAGCGCCTCGGCCGCCGCCTCGTCCACCCGGCGCGGCAGATCGACCACGACGACGCCGCCACGGCGGCGGGCCGCACCCAGCACCGTCCGCATCGCCTCGCCCGGGATGCCGAGCACATCCCCACGGTCCCAACTCAGCGCCAGCAGCCGGTGGATGCGGGGCAGCGCCCGCTCCAGCTCCAGCGCGTTGACCCTTCCGCGCGAGGCCGCGAGATCGGGCCAGCGCAGCCCGGCCGCCTCCTCGCCGCCGAGCAGGACGTCCAGCCCGCCGCCGAGCGGATCCCCGTCGACCAGGACGCTGCGCTGTCCCTCGCGGGCGGCGGTGACGGCCAGGGCGCAGGCGAGCGTCGACGCCCCCGCGCCGCCGCGCCCGCCGACGACCGCGACCGTCAGCGCCTGGGCGCCGACGCCCTCGGCGGGGTCGGGCACCCGGTCCAGCAGCCAGTCCTCCGCGTCGGGAAGGAAGACGACGTGCTCGGCGCCGATGCCGACGGCTCGCTGCCAGACCCCGACGTCGTCGAGATCCCGGCCGACCAGCACCACGCCGCGCCGCCGGGACAGCCCGACCATCCGCTCCGCGACGTCGTCCCCGACGACCACGAGCGGGGCGGCGCCCCAGGCCTGGCGCGGCGGGGGCGCACCGCAGACCAGGTGCGGATCCGCCCCGGCCGCGGCGCAGATCCTCAGCAGCGACTCGATGAGCGCGTCGTCCTCGGTGACGACGAGCGGGCAGTGGTACGGCCCGGGCACTTCCCCGGGTGTTGCGGACGGCGCTCCTGGCGTCCCGGGCATGGCAGCCTCCCCCGTGTGAACGGTGGCTCGCACGGTGCTCCGTGCGATACGGGAATCACGGTGCCGCCAAATGCAGAAGATGCTCCGTCCGGGCCGAAATCCGTGGATAACTCACGTCCTGTGGAAAACCCGCTCACCCTTACGAATCACTTATGCGGCAGAAGGTTGACGCGGACTCGTACAGATGACGGATCCGGAGATAGCGTGACGCTCGGAAGAGCCGACGAGAACCCCTGCGGCCTGCGCAAACGGGCCCGGACATGCGACGACCCCCGCCGGGGGGGAGAGCGGGGGTCGTCCTCCGCAGCCCGACTCGGGGGGGGAGGAGCCGGACTGGGTTAGCACGGTCGCGAACGATCCGTGACTTCCATGGTGTACCCGAACGCCTTCTCAAGCAAACCCACGCGCCGGGTCTTGGGCCGAATGAGGGGCGCATATCCTCGTCCCCGTGGAAAACCACTCGTCGGCAAGCCCGGGCCGCACCGCGGCCTTCTTCGACCTCGACAAGACAGTGATCGCCAAGTCCAGCGCGCTCGCCTTCAGCGGCCCCCTGTACCGGGGCGGTCTGATCAACCGGCGGGCGGTGCTGAAGAGCGCCTACGCCCAGTTCGTCTTCCTGGCGGGCGGCGCCGACCACGACCAGATGGAGAAGATGCGCCAGTACCTCTCCTCCCTGGCCCGCGGCTGGAACGTCGCCCAGGTCCGCGAGATCGTCGCGGAGACCCTGCACGACCTGATCGACCCGCTCATCTACGACGAGGCCGCCGAGCTCATCGAGGCGCACCACCTGGCCGGCCGGGACGTCGTGATCGTCAGCAGCTCGGGCTCCGAACTCGTCGAGCCCATCGGGGAGATGCTCGGTGTCGACCACGTCATCGCGACCCGGATGGCCGAGGCCGAGGGCCGGTACACGGGCGAGATCGAGTACTACGCCTACGGCCCGACCAAGGCCGAGGCGATCCGGGAGCTGGCCCGGCAGCAGGGCTACGACCTCGCCGAGAGCTTCGCGTACAGCGATTCGGTGACCGACCTGCCGCTGCTGGAGTCCGTCGGCCATCCGCACGCCGTCAACCCGGACCGCGGGCTGCGCAGGGAGGCCGCCGCGCGCGGCTGGCCGGTGCTGGTGTTCACCCGTCCGGTCCAACTGCGCCAGCGGACCCGGGCCTTGGCCGTGCCGAGCCGCGGTGTGCTGCTCGCCGCGGCGCTCGCCGCCGGGCTGACCGCGGCCGGCCTGGTCTGGTACGCGGCCTCGCGCCGCCGGGGCGGACCGGCCTGACGCGGCGTCGGACCGGTCCGCCGGACGCGGCTCCGGATGCCGGGCCGGAAGCGGCAGGGTAAAGAAGCGAGCGCCTGGGTTCCGCTTTCCCGCGAACGGAGTTACAAAGGAGGTACGGCCCGCGAGACCAGGCGGCATCCCCAGTTCGCGAAGGAGCCCGCTGAAGCGTCAGGCCCCACGGACCGCGCACAACCCCCGGGCACCCACGCGCCGCCCAGCCCGCGGTAGGGCAGCGTCACCCGGCGAACGGGGCTGGATCCCCCGCCGGATGCGCAACTGGAGATGGCAGCACGCACTGGTCACCCGGCCGTTGTGCCAGCGGGGGGTCCCCCGCAGGGGAGCCGCNNCCGCCGCAACCCTGTCCGGAGCCCGACGGGCCGGAGGCACAGGGGCCACCGGGGCGCACAAAGGTCACCGGGGCGAACAAGCATCACCGGGGTACAGGCATCACCGGGGTACAGGCATCACCCGACACCCGTCGGCGGAGCGCCCGGGCTCAGACCATGCCCCGCTGCATCGCCTCGCAGACTGCCGTGGTCTCCCGCACACCCAGGCGCAGCGCCCGCGACAGGTGGCCGATCCAGGCCGCCATCCCCTCCGGCGTCCCGGAGGCGTAACCCGCGAGCGCGGCGCGGTAGTCGGCGGTGCCGAGCTCCACCAGGCCGACCTCGCTCGGACAGATCGCCTTCGGGTCCAGTCCCTCCGCGAGCAGCACCAGTCGCTGCGCCGCGCGGGCCACCAGTCCGTTGTGGGAGGGGAACGGACGGAGCGTCAGCAGCTCCCCGTGGACGACGGCGGCGACGACCAGGGCCGGGGCCGTGTCGGTGTTGGGCCGCTTGGGCGCATCGGCGCGGGCGGCGAGCAGCTGGGCCAGGCCGTCGAGGCGGGCCGCGACCTCGTCCGCCGCGGGGGTGGCGACGGCGGGGAACTCCGGCAGCGGGGCCGCGTCCGCGAACTTCTCCGTCGCGGCCAGCTCGGCGGGCAGCGCCTCGGGGGCCGGCTCACCGGCGACCCGCGGGCGGCCGCCCTCGCCGGCGGCGAGCAGGTGCAGCCGGGCCAGCACCTGCAGCGGGGAGTGGCGCCAGACCCCGACCAGCTGGCCGATCTCGACATTGAGCCGCAACGCGCCGCCGACCGTGCGGGCCTCATCGTCCTGGCCGTAGTCGGTACGGCGGCGGACCTCCTCGAGCGGCCAGTCGGCGCCCTCCAGGGCGGCCGACGCGCGGGCGCCGCGCAGGGCGGACTCGGAGGTGACCTCCTCGGCACGACGGCGCATCACCCGGTGGCCGTAGACGCGGTCCACGGCCCGGCGGGCCTCGGCGACGGCCTCCGGAACCCCCGGGAGGTGTCCGAGCGGGGCCAGCGGGTCGGTGTAGGGAGTGCTCACGGAGCGAGCCTACGGAACCGCCGGGCCGGGCTCCGCCCCGGACGGAGTGGGGTGTGTCACCCGGATCACACGAACGAGTCAAGGATCTGTGAAAGCGCGGCTCCCGGTGGCTACGCATCGCTACGATGAACACAGTCGGTGACGATAACGATTCCCAATAAGCCGGGACGCCCACCCCGGCCCCAGTACCGGAGTTCACCTCAATGAAGATCGCGTTCGTCGGCAAGGGCGGCAGCGGCAAGACCACGCTCTCCTCCCTCTTCGTCCGCCGCCTCGCCACCGCGGGCCACCCGGTCCTCGCGGTGGACGCCGACATCAACCAACATCTGGGCGCCGCCCTCGGGTTGACGGACGATCAGGCCGCTGCCGTGCCGGCCATGGGCGCGCATCTGGACGAGATCAAGGACTACCTGCGCGGCAGCAACCCGCGGATCGCGGACGCCGCTTCGATGATCAAGACGACCCCGCCGGGGCGCGGCTCCCGGCTGCTGCGGATCGTCGAGGACAACCCGGTGTGGCGGCGCTGCGCCCGGCCGGTGACGGTGGACGGGGCCTCGCTGCGCCTGCTGGCCACCGGCGCGTTCACCGAGGAGGACCTCGGCGTCGCCTGCTTCCACTCCAAGGTCGGCGCGGTGGAGCTGTGCCTGAACCACCTGGTGGACGGTCAGGGCGAGTACGTGGTCGTCGACATGACGGCGGGTTCGGACTCCTTCGCCTCCGGGCTGTTCACCCGCTTCGATCTGACCGTGCTGGTGGTGGAGCCGACGCGGAAGGGCGTCTCGGTATACCGGCAGTACCGGGACTACGCGGCCGACTTCGACGTCCACCTGAAGGTCGTGGGCAACAAGGTGCAGCACGAGGACGACGCGGCGTTCCTGCGGGAGGAGGTCGGGCCGGACCTGCTGGCCGTGTTCGGCCAGTCGGCCTGGGTGCGGCGCACCGAGCAGGGGCGGACGCCGGCGTTCGAGGAGCTGGAGCCCGCGAATGCGTCGGTGCTCCAGACCCTGCACGCCGCCGCCGACGCGTCGTACGAACTCCGGGACCCGGAGCGGTACATGAGGCAGATGGTCGACTTCCACCTGCGCAACGCGGCGAGCTGGGGCAACGCCAAGACGGGCGTCGACCTGGCCGCCCAGGTGGATCCGGGCTTCGTCCTCGGCGGGGATCCGTTGCACGTGTGAGCGGCGGCCGCGAAAGGGCCCGCTCCCCCAACGGGTGAATCCACTTCCCAGATCACCAAGACTCGGCAAAGCTCTCATTACTGTTCATTTACCGAATGGTGCCGCACCAAGCCGCCGCCGAGCCCTGGCCTCGCCCCTGGCCTGATGGAGACACCCCATGAAGAGCATCACCGCCGCCGTCGAGCTCACCGGGATCCGGGACTTCCAGACGTTCACCGCCCCGTCCCTGCGCCCCGAACTCGCCCGCCTGGCCCGCGAGGGCCAGGCGCCCAGCCAGCTGTTCATCACCTGCGCCGACTCGCGCATGGTCCCCAACGTGATCACCAGCAGCGGGCCGGGTGAGCTGTTCACCGTCCGCAACATCGGCAACCTCGTGCCCCCGCCCGACGCCGCCGAGGACTCCGTCTCCGCCGCCATCGAGTACGCCGTCGACGTGCTGGGGGTACGGGTGATCACGGTCTGCGGGCACTCGGGCTGCGGTGCCATGCAGAGCCTGCTGCACGGCGCGCACCGCCGGGACGGCGGCGCCCGGACGCCGCTGACTCGCTGGCTCCGGCTGGGCCAGGACTCGCTGCAGCGGGTCCGCCACATGCCGCCCCGGCTGCTCGGGCAGGCGCCCTCGCACGACCCCCTGGAGCGGCTCTGCCTCACCAACGTCGTCCAGCAGGTGGAGAACCTGCGCGCCCACCCCAGCGTCCACCGGCGGGTGAAATCGGGGGAGTTGAGGTTGACCGGGCTGTACTTCGACATCGCGGCGGCGCAGACCTTCGTGCTCTCCCGCAGCGGACGCGCCTTCGTCCCGGTGCGCCCGGACGTCGGGACCGCGGCCTGACCCGGCGACGGGACCCGCTCGTGCCCGCCTCCCAGCAGAGGTCTACACCAATTTTTCCGGATGCTCTTGTCAGGCCCCCCTGCAGCCTGGTGAGCTAGGTCACGCACTGAACCTGGACACTCTGAGGAGCGCGCGTTGAGCAGCAACGAGAGCCTGGCGAACCTGCTGAAGGAGGAGCGGCGCTTCGCCCCGCCCGGGGAGCTCGCCGCCGCCGCGAACGTCACCGCCGAGGCCTACGGGCGGGCCAAGGCGGACCGCCTGGCCTTCTGGGCGGAGCAGGCACGGCGTCTGACGTGGGCTCAGGAGCCCACCCAGACCCTCGACTGGAGCAACCCGCCCTTCGCGAAGTGGTTCGCGGACGGCAAGCTCAACGTCGCCTACAACTGCGTGGACCGCCACGTGGAGGCCGGCCTCGGCGACCGGGTCGCGATCCACTTCGAGGGCGAGCCGGGCGACTCCCGCGCCATCACCTACGCCGAGCTCAAGGACGAGGTCGCCAAGGCCGCCAACGCCCTGCTGGAGCTGGGCATCCGCAAGGGCGACCGGGTCGCGGTCTACCTGCCGATGATCCCCGAGGCCGTCGTGGCGATGCTGGCCTGCGCCCGGATCGGCGCGCCGCACTCCGTCGTCTTCGGCGGCTTCTCCGCCGACGCCGTGGCTTCCCGGATCCAGGACGCCGACGCCAAGCTGGTGATCACCGCGGACGGCGGGTACCGCCGCGGCAAGCCGTCCGCGCTCAAGCCGGCCATCGACACCGCCCTGGAGTCCTGCCCGCAGGTCGAGCACGTCCTGGTGGTCCGCCGGACCGGACAGGAGACCGCCTGGACCGAGGGCCGCGACGTCTGGTGGGACGAGATCACGGCCCGTCAGTCCACCGCGCACACCCCCGAGGCGCACGACGCCGAGCACCCGCTGTTCATCCTCTACACCTCGGGCACCACCGGTAAGCCGAAGGGCATCCTGCACACCACCGGCGGCTACCTGACCCAGACCGCCTTCACCCACCACGCCGTCTTCGACCTCAAGCCGGAGACCGACGTCTACTGGTGCACCGCCGACATCGGCTGGGTCACCGGCCACTCGTACATCGTCTACGGGCCGCTGGCCAACGGCGCGACGCAGGTGATGTACGAGGGCACCCCGGACACCCCGCACCAGGGCCGGATCTTCGAGATCGTGCAGAAGTACGGCGTCACCATCCTCTACACCGCGCCGACGCTGATCCGCACGTGGATGAAGTGGGGCGACGCCATCCCCGCCAAGTTCGACCTGTCCTCGCTGCGCCTCCTCGGCAGCGTCGGCGAGCCGATCAACCCCGAGGCGTGGATCTGGTACCGCGAGCACATCGGCGGCGGCCGCTGCCCGATCGTGGACACGTGGTGGCAGACCGAGACCGGCTCCATCATGATCTCCCCGCTGCCCGGCGTCACCGAGGCCAAGCCCGGCTCCGCCCAGGTCCCGCTGCCCGGCATCTCGGCGACCGTGGTGGACGACGAGGCCCACGAGGTCCCCGACGGCAGCGGCGGCTACCTGGTGCTGACCGAGCCCTGGCCGTCGATGCTGCGCACGATCTGGGGCGACGACCAGCGCTACGTCGACACCTACTGGTCCCGTTTCGAGGGCCGCTACTTCGCCGGCGACGGCGCGAAGAAGGACGAGGACGGCGACATCTGGCTGCTCGGCCGGGTGGACGACGTGATGCTGGTCTCCGGCCACAACATCTCCACCACGGAGGTCGAGTCCGCCCTGGTCAGCCACCCGCAGGTGGCCGAGGCGGCGGTGGTCGGCGCGACCGACGCGACCACCGGCCAGGCCATCGTGGCCTTCGTCATCCTGCGCGGCACCGCGACCGACAGCGAGGAGCTCGTGGCCGAACTCCGCGACCACGTCGGCAAGGTGCTGGGCCCGATCGCCAAGCCCAAGCGGATCCTGACGGTCAGTGAGCTCCCGAAGACCCGCTCCGGCAAGATCATGCGCCGCCTGCTGCGGGATGTCGCGGAGAACCGCGCCGTCGGCGACGTGACCACGCTGGCGGACTCGACGGTCATGGACCTCATCCAGAGCAAGATGCCCACCGCCCCCTCCGAGGACTGACACCGCGCCAGGCGGCGCAGCCGCCTTCAGGGGCGCGAGGAACTGCGCGACCAGCCCACCCTGGGAGGTTCGTCCCCATGGAACGGGTCGGACCTCCGCGAGTGCTGGGTTGCTCGCGGAGTTCCTCGCGCCCCTGGGGGTGAGCGGCTGACCGATGAGTTCCAGGGTGCGGCTTCGTCCAACCTGCTGAGCGGCTCCGACGGAGGGGCCGATGGGCGCAGGAGGACAGCATGAGCAGCACGCACGCCGTGACGGACGGTCAGGTCGTCTCGCGGGACGGGACGGTGATCGCCTACAGCCGACGGGGTCAGGGCCGGCCCGTCGTGCTCGTGGACGGCGCCCTGTGCCACCGGGGCTTCGGGCCGGCCACCGAGCTCGCGGAGGCGCTCGCCGCGCGGTTCACCGTCTTCACCTACGACCGCCGCGGACGCGGCGCCAGCGGGGACAACCGGGCCCCGGACACACCCTTCACCCTGGACCTGGAGGTGGACGACCTCGCCGCGCTGCTCGACGCGGCCGGGGGCAGTGCCATGGTCTACGGCATCTCCTCGGGCGCGGCGCTCGCGCTCGCCGCCGCCGACCGGCTGCCGGGGATCACTCGACTGGCCCTCTACGAGGCCCCGTTCGTCGTCGACGACGGGTGGCAGCCGCTGACCGACGACTTCCGGTCCCGCGTTTCCGCCGCCGTCGAGGCGGGACGCCCCGGGGACGCGGTGAAGCTCTTCATGAGGTACGTGGGCACCCCCGCCCCCGCCGTCGTGGCGATGCGGCTGATGCCGGTGTGGAAGAAGCTCTCCGCCGTCGGTCGCACGCTGCCGCACGACCTCGCGATCGTCGCGCAGCATCCGAGCGGCAAGCCCTTCGGCGCCGCGCCCTGGCCCGGGATCTCCGCGCCGGCGCTGGTCATGGACGGGGGCAGGAGCCCCGCCTGGATGCGCACCGGGACGCGCGCGCTGGCCGAGGCGGTCCCCGGCTCGGCGTACCGGACGCTGCCGGGGCAGACGCACATGCTCAAGACGGAGGCGATCGCGCCGGTGCTCACCGAGTTCTTCGGCGGATGAGGGCGACGCCTCACGGGACGGCATATGTTTGTGGGGATTTGTCCCCGCCGACCCTGCGCCCCGGGAGGATCCGTGCCGCCGACGCCTCGTCAGTTCCTGGGCAGGCTGCCCCTTCCGGAACGGAGGTTCCTGGCGGACGCCCTGCGCGCCGAGACGGTGGGCGGCATCCTGCTGCTCGCCGCCGCGGTCGTCGCACTCGTCTGGGCCAACGTCTGGCCCGGGTCGTACACGCAGGTGAGCGGGTTCCACATCGGCTTCGACACGCCGCTGCACCTGGACCTCACCGTCGAAAGCTGGGCTCAGGACGGGCTGTTGGCGGTCTTCTTCTTCGTGGCGGGCATCGAGCTCAAGCGCGAGCTGGTCTCCGGTGAACTGCGCGACCCGCGGGCGGCCGCGCTGCCGGTCATCGCCGCGGTGTGTGGCGTCGCCCTGCCCGCCGTCGTCTACACCGTCGTCAACTCCGGCCCGGGCGGACACCCGGCCGGATGGGCGGTGCCCACCGCCACCGACATCGCCTTCGCCCTTGGGGTGCTGGCCGTCGTCGGCACCCATCTCCCGTCCTCGCTACGGGCGTTCCTGCTCACCCTGGCCGTCGTGGACGACCTGATCGCCATCCTGATCATCGCGGTGTTCTACAGCTCCGGGATCAAGGGCTGGGCCCTCGGCGCGGCCGCCGCCGGGCTCGTCCTCTTCCACCTGCTGCAGCGGTTCCGGGTACGCGGCTGGTACCTGTACGTGCCGCTGGGGCTGGTGGTCTGGGCGCTGACGCACGAGGCCGGCGTGCACGCCACGGTGGCCGGCGTCGCCATGGGGCTGCTGCTGCGCTGCGACCGCGAGCCGGGGGCCGAGCACTCGCTCGCGGAACAGGTGGAGCACCAGGTCCGCCCGTTCTCGGCAGGCTTCTGCGTCCCGGTCTTCGCCCTCTTCGCCGCCGGGGTGCCGGTCAACGCGCACGCGCTGGCGCAGGTGTTCACCCACGCCACCCCGATCGGCGTGATGCTGGGCCTGCTGCTGGGCAAGAGCCTCGGCGTCTTCGGCGGCTCCTGGCTGACGGCGCGGTTCACCCGGGCCGAGCTCAATCCGGAGCTGACCTGGTCGGACCTGTTCTCGGTCTCGGTGCTGTCGGGCATCGGCTTCACGGTCTCGCTGCTGATCAGCGAACTCGCCTTCGCGCCCGATCACGCGCTGGTCGAGCAGAGCAAGGAAGCGGTGCTGGTGGGTTCACTCGTCTGCGCCGTGCTGGCGACCCTGCTGCTGCGGCGGCGGAACCGCGTCTACCGGGCCCTGAGTGACCAAGAAGACGCATCGACCGCGTAGTGTCCGGTGGTAGGGGTACCGGTACTGACGGCATCATCTGAGTAGTCGTCAACTGCGAGAAGGAGAGCGCGATGCCCGAGCCGACGAGCGAGCGGACCGTCGGACAGCTGTTCGCCGCTGCCACCGCGGACCTGTCCGCGCTGGTGCACGACGAGATCGCGCTGGCCAAGCAGGAGATCCGCAAGGACGTCATCAAGGGCGCCACGGGCGGCGGCGCGTTCGGTGTCGCCGCGGTGATCGGGCTCGCCTCCATCCCCATGTTCAGCTTCGCGGCGGCCTACGGCATCCACTCGTCCGGACTCGGGCTCGTGTGGTGCTTCCTGATCGTCGGCGGCGCGTTCGTCGTGCTGGCGGCGATCGCGGCGCTGCTGGCGGTGCGGGCCTTCAAGAAGATCACGCCGCCGGACCGGACGATCGCCTCGACCAAGGCCACCGTGGACGTCCTGAAGAACGCCAAGCCCCATCCGGCCGTGCCGTCCGCCGACGGCAGCGCCCCCGCGCTGACCCGCTGACCGCACCGCACGGCTCTCGCGCAGCACGCCCGGCGGGGCGGAGCGGCTCGGCTAGGTGGTCGGCGTCGGATGTGACACGCTCTGAGACATGACGACCGAGTTGGGCACGACCGCCGCTTCCTTCGATCCGCGGATCGAGGGGCCGTGGACGCATCGCGAGGTCGCGGCGAACGGGGCGAGGTTCCACATCGCGGAAGCGGGCGAGGGCCCGCTGGTCCTGCTGGTGCACGGCTGGCCGCAGTTCTGGTGGACCTGGCGGCACCAGCTGACCGCGCTCGCGGCGGCCGGGTACCGGGCCGTCGCCGTGGACCTGCGCGGCGTGGGCGGCAGCGACCGCACCCCGCGCGGTTACGACCCCTCCAACATGGCGCTGGACCTGACCGGCGTGATCCGCTCCCTCGGCGTCTCGCAGGCCGCCGTCGTCGGGCACGACTGGGGCGGCTTCCTGGGCTGGACCGCCGCCGCCATGCGACCGCGGCTGGTCGGCCGACTCGCCGTCCTCTCCAGCGCCCACCCGCGTCGGCTGCGCCGGGCGCTGCTGACCGACCGGCGCCAGATCGGCGCCGCCGAGCACCTGCTGGGCCTCCAGCGCCCCTGGCTGCCGGAGCGTCAACTCGCCGCCGACAACGCCGCGATGGTCGGCGAGTACCTGACCGCCTGGTCCGCCCCGGCCCACCGGCCGGAGGAGAAGGAGCTGCTGACGTACCGTCAGGCGATGCTCCTCTCCAACTCCCGGCACTGCTCGATCGAGCCCTTCCGCTGGCTGATGCGGTCGATGGGCCGCCCCGACGGCTTCCAGTTCTCCCGCCGGATGAACCGCCAGCTGCACCTGCCGGTGCTGCACCTGCACGGCGAGCTGGATCCGGTGCTGCTGGAACGGACCGCCCTCGGCTCGGCCGAGTACGTGGACGCGCCCTATCGGTGGCAGCTGCTGCCGGGCGTCGGCCACTACCCGCAGGAGGAGGCCCCCGAGGAGGTCACCTCACTGCTGCTGGAGTGGCTGCAGGCGACGGAGTGACCCACGTCGGCCCGAGGACAGGGGAGCCGAGCAAGTCGGGTAATAGGACAAGCGCATAGGCCAAAGGGAACGGGGCATTCTGGATTCACCTCCGTGCCCTTCGGGAACACTTCGGGCATGAGCTGGATGCAGAGCCGCGCCCGTGCGCGTCTGAACCGTCGCCGCTCGACGCAGCCGCACGCCGGTCTGCCCTACCTGCTGGGGCGCCGCGCCCGGTGGGTCACCACACGGCTCCGGGCGCGGGCCTGAACCCGGGCGTTCCTACAGGGTGTTGGGCGCCAGCGCGGTGAACCACAGCAGCACCACCGTGGCCACACCCATGATCGGGACCAGGATGTCCGTCTCCACGTTGTTGCCGCTGCTCTTGATGATCTCGATCTCGTAGCGGGTGCGCCGGGGCCACAGCCACGGCACGCCCATCTTCGTCAGCGAGTCGCCGAGCAGGTGCGCCAGGCAGCCGACGCCCACCAGGTAGGGCAGCCAACCTGGCGCCGAGGGGATGAACTTGGCGATGACCCCGGTCCCGATCGCCGCCATCACGATGACCGTGCCGTAGGCGTTGAAGCCGTGCCCGGGCGGGCACAGGTTCAGCGCGCGGACCGCCATGGCCAGCAGGAAGAAGCACAGGCCCAGGGTGAACCAGCGTCCGCCGTAGGTGATCCCGGCCCAGGTGCCCGCGGTGGCCAGCACGATGAACAGCAGTGAGTGCGTGGCGTGCCGGTGCCCGCCGGAGATCCAGGCGATGAACCGGCACAGCAGCCGGGAGAGCGGTCCGAGGAAGTTGGCGATGGTGCCGTCGTGGTGGTCCAGGTCGGGCAGCAGCGCAGCGCCCGCGCAGAGCACCGTGCCCATGAGGATCTCCTGCGGCCGGAGATGCGTGTGCATCAGCAGCGGCGGGAGGTAGGGCGAGGTGGCCGCGAAGAGCAGCGCCCCGCTCACCGCGTGCGAATGGCCCATCATGACGGTCGTTCCTCCCGGTACCAGTAAGCCTTCTGACTGTGGGTCAACTCGGCCGAAGGTACCAGCAACGATCACTCGGACGGATCACAGCGCACAGGATTGGTCCCCCACCCGCTGGGACGCGGTCGCGCCCTGCTCCGCGTCGGAGCGCACCTCGTCGACGGTGAGGGCGTAGCCGGTCTGCGCGTCGTCCAGGGACTTGGCGAAGACGACGCCGTAGACCTCCCCGTCGGGCGTCAGCAGCGGCCCGCCGGAGTTGCCCTGACGCACCGTCGAGCGGATCGAGTAGACGTCACGGGTGACCGTGCTGCGGTGGTAGATGTCCGGGCCCGAGGCCCGGATCCGGCCCCGGATGCGGGCCGCCTGCACGTTGAACGGCCCGTTCTCGGGGAAGCCGGCCACGATGGCGTCCGACCCGGTGGGCGCGTCGCCGGCGAAGGCCAGCGCCGGCGCCCGCAGCGAGGGGACGGCGAGCACGGCGATGTCGCGCTTCCAGTCGTAGAGGACGACCTTGCCCTGGTAGATCCGGTCGCCCAGGCGGACCGTCGGATCGGCGACGCCGCCGACGACGTGCGCGTTGGTCATCACCCGCTGCCGCGCGTAGACGAAGCCCGTCCCTTCGATCACCTTGCCGCAGGAGGGGGCGGTGCCGACCACCTTGACGATGCTGCGTCGTGCCTGCCGCACCCCGGCGCTGTTCACCAGCGCCGGATCGGGCGCCGGGACGCTGGTGATCGGCTCGTTCTGGAAGGGGTCGAAGACCTGCGGGAAGCCGTTTCGGGAGAGCGCGGAGCTGAAGTCCGAGAACCAGTTGGGGGCATCGGCGGGCAGCGCCTGCTGCACCCGGCCGAGGACGGCCGAGCTGCGCACCTGGTGCGCGATGGTGGGCAGAGACGTTCCGGCAAGGGCGGAGCCGATCAGCCAGGCCACCAGCAGCATGGCGACGACGTTGACGAGAGCTCCGCCGATGCTGTCGACGACCCGGGCCCGGCTGCGCTTGATCGGGCCGCGCAGCTTCCAGCCCCAGTGCGTGGTGAACGCCTGCCCCACGGAGGCGAAGACGATGACCACGACGACGGCGACGACGGAGGCCACGGTGCCGGAGGGGAGGTGCTGGAGGAGATAGGGGAGAAGCTGGACGGCGATGACGCCGCCCCCGAGGAACCCGATCACGGACAGCACGCCGACCACGAAGCCCTGCCGGTAGCCGGACACGGCGAACCACACAGCGGCCAGCAGGAGCAGGACGTCGAGCACATTCACCGCCCCACCCTCCCACGGCCGGGTGAGAACGCGTAACCATGCACGTTGCCCCCGCAGGGGCGGTGCCCGCTAGCGGAAAATGCTCGGGTCTCCCAGGTCGACGGTGCGGGAGCGGGGCCAGGGTCGTTCCCAGCCGCAGAGGTGGAGCAGGCGGTCGATGACGCCCGCCGTGAAGCCCCACACCAGGTGGCCGTCCACGGCGAACGCCGGGCCCAGGTGGCCGCTGGGGTGCCGGAGGCGCACGCGGTGGGCCGGGTCGGCGAGCGCGGAGACGGGGACCCGGAAGACCTCCGCCACCTCCGCCGGGTCACCGGGGGCGACCCGGCTGGGCTCGCGCCACCACCCCAGGACCGGGGTCACCACGAAGTCGCTCACCGGGATGTACAAGTCCGGGAGCACCCCGAAGACCTGAACGCCCGTCGGCTCCAGGCCGGTCTCCTCCTCGGCCTCGCGCAACGCCGCCGTGATCGGGCCGTCGTCCTCCGGGTCGATCGCGCCGCCCGGGAAGGAGGGCTGGCCGGCATGCGAGCGCAGCGAGCGGGCGCGTTCGATCAGGAGCAGGTCGGGGCCGTCCGGGCCGTGTCCGAAGAGGACCAGCACCGCCGAGCGGCGGCCGCCGGTCGGCGGGGGCAGGAAGCGGCTGAGGTCCTCCGGCCGGACGGTCTCGGCCGTCGTGCGGACGGGCGCGAGCCAGTCGGGCAGGCCGTCCGTCTCCGTGGCCTCCCTGTTCCCCATCCGGGTCATGCCTCCCCCGCGTCCGTCGCCATGTCCTGCGGGCCCGTCTGCCGGGCGGCGGCCTCGCCCGGGAAGTCCGCCGGGGGCTTGAGCCGCTGGCCGGGCTTGCCGCCCTTCTCGTACTTCAGCAGCTTCTCGGCCTTCACCGGGTCGGTCTCCCCGGCGCCGTAGGAAGGGCACAGCCCGGCGATCGGGCAGGCGCCGCACGCGGGCTTCTGCGCGTGGCAGATCCGGCGGCCGTGGAAGACGACGCGGTGCGAGAGCATCGTCCACTCGGACTTGGGGATCAGCGCCATCACGTCCTGCTCCACCACGACCGGGTCCTCCGACTGCGACCAGCCGAAGCGGCGGGCGAGCCGCCCGAAGTGGGTGTCCACCGTGATCCCGGGGACGCCGAAGACGTTGCCCAGCACGACGTTCGCCGTCTTCCGGCCGACCCCCGGGAGGGTGACCAACTCCGCGAGCGTTCCCGGGACTTCGCCGCCGAAGTCGTCCCGTAGCGCCTTCGAGAGCCCGAGCAGCGACTTCGCCTTGTTCCGGAAGAAGCCGGTCGGCCGGATCAGCTCCTCCAGTTCCTCGGGGTTCGCGTCCGCAAGGGCGGCCGGCGTCGGGTACTTCGCGAACAGGGCCGGGGTGGTCTGGTTCACCCGCAGGTCCGTGGTCTGCGCCGACAGCACCGTGGCCACCAGCAGCTGGAACGCGTTCTCGAAGTCCAGCTCCGGATGCGCGTACGGGTACACCTCGGCCAGCGCCCGGTTGATCTTCCGCGCCTGACGCACCAGCGCGGTGTGCGTCGCCGGGAACTTCGCCTTCTTGAACGCCGGCTTCACCGGTGCGGCGCTCACGCCACTCTTCGCCATACCGAGAGCCTACGGGTCGCGCTCCGCCGCCATGCGCAACAGCGCCCTTCTCAGACGTCGCGACGGTCGATGACCACCAGCGACAGCACCACGGCGACCAGCGGCCAGAGCGCGAGGACCCACCAGGAACCGGCCGCGTCCGCCGGGAAGGGGCGGCCGGAACGGAAGCCGGGGACGTCCAGAGGGGCGAGGAACTGCCAGGCCCGGAAAGGGGTCGCGTTGTAGAGGAGGGCGGTCCAGTAGTGGTTGTCCGAGAGGAAGTTCGGCACCAGCAGCAGC
Organism: Streptacidiphilus monticola; assembly: GCF_042658505.1. NCBI lineage: Bacteria > Bacillati > Actinomycetota > Actinomycetes > Kitasatosporales > Streptomycetaceae > Streptacidiphilus > Streptacidiphilus monticola. Next base: position 46,977 of record NZ_JBHSQJ010000051.1, read on the forward strand.
ACCGTGACCACCGCGACGACGGTGGCCGCCGCATGGCGGATCAGCACCGCGAGGCCCAGGCCGACGAGGGCGCTGACCGGAGCGAGCAGGGTGTCGGCGAGCAGGCCGCGCGTCGTCCCGGAGTAGCCCCAGGGGAGGCCCGCGTGACGCCCCGAGAGGATCGCCTGAGTCAGCCAGAAGGAGGCCGGCGTCACCAGCGCCCCGAAGACCAGCATCGTCCCGGCGACCACCGCGGTCTTCGCGGCGATGACCGAGCGGCGGGCCGGAACGGCGGCGAAACTGCTGCGGATGGAACCGCTCGCGTACTCGCCGACCACGGCGAGCGCGCCGAGGACGCCGCAGACCAGCAGCAGGGCGATACCGGTGTTGTTGGTGAAGGCGTCCCGCCAGGACCCCTCCGGGCGGAAGACCTGGCGCATGCCGAGGTCGTAGTGCGGCCAGTTGCGGTAGTCGGCGAAGGCCGCGTCGGCGTTCAGCGCGACCAGGGCCAGGCCGCCGAGCGGGACACCCCAGCGCATGGAGCGCAGCGAACGCAGCTTGAGCCACTCCGCGGCCAGCAGATCGCCGAACCCCGAACGGACCTCCCCGGCCTGGGCGGTGGCGGCCGCGGTCCTCGCGGCGGAGGTGCCCGCCGCCCCGCTGTCCGTGGTCCCGGTGCTCATGCGTGGCCTCCCTGGCTGCTGTTGGCGGTGGTGTACTCGACGCTGTCCGCGGTCAGTTCCATGAACGCGTCCTCCAACGAGGCGCCGCGCGGCGCCAGTTCACGCAACAGGACCCGGTGCTCGAAGGCGAGTTCGCCGATCCGGTCCGCGCTGATGCCGACGGCCTCCAGCCCCTCGGGGACGGAGCGCACCGTCGCGCCGGCCGCCGTCAGCAGGCCCGTCAGCCGCTCCGGCTCCGGGGTCCGCACGAGCACCCGGAAGCCCGGGCCGCGGGCCGCGAAGTCGGCCAGCGGCTGGTCCGCGATCAGTCGGCCGCGGCCGATGACGACGAGGTGGTCCGCGGTGTTCTCCATCTCGCTCATCAGGTGCGAGGAGACGAACACGGTCCGGCCCTCCGCCGCCAGCCTGCGGAACAGGCCGCGCACCCACAGGACGCCCTCCGGGTCGAGGCCGTTGAGCGGTTCGTCGAAGAGCAGCACCGGCGGGTCGCCGAGCAGCGCGGCGGCGATGCCGAGGCGCTGCCTCATCCCGAGGGAGTAGCCGCCGATCCGCCGCCGGGCGGCGGCGGCCAGACCGACCTCCTCCAGCACGGCGTCCACCCGGGCGGCCGGGATCCGGTTGCTGCGGGCCAGGACCCGCAGGTGGTCGCGGCCGTTGCGGCCGCCGTGCACGTCCCCGGCCTCCAGCAGCGCGCCCACGTGCCGCAGGCCGCGGGCGTGGTCGCGGAACCGGCGTCCGCCCACCAGTGCGGTGCCGGAGGTGGGTTCGTCCAGGCCGAGGAGCATGCGCAGGGTGGTGCTCTTGCCGGCCCCGTTGGGTCCGAGGAAGCCGGTGACCCGGCCCGGCCGGGCGGTGAAGCCGAGGCCGTCGACGGCGGTGGCGCGGCCGTAACGCTTCGTCAGTTCGTTGACTTCGATCACGGTCACAGCGTTGCCGCCGGCCGCTGTCGCTGTCGTCGGCCCGGAGGGGACAGTCCGCGGCCGCCGGATGTCACCCACGGGTGTAAGCCCGCGGTCCGATGCCGGGCGGACGGCCCGCGGTTACGATCGCGCCATGCACGCCACCACGCCGCTGCCGCTGCTCAAGCGCGTTCCGCCGGGCGCCTGGACCGCGGCCGCGTGGTGCGCGGGCACCGCCTACGCCTTCCTGGTGCAACTGCCGCTGCTGGGAGAGCCGGTGCCCGACGGGCGCCCTCACCTCTTCCTCTCGCATCTCTTCCTGGCGCCCGGCAACGGGCTGAACCTGCTGGGGTCCGCCGTGGCCGCACTGACGGGCAGCCTGCTGGCGCGGCGCCGCCCCTTGGGCGGACTGCTGCTGCAGCTTCTCGGCTCGGTGCTGGGCGCGATGGCGCTCAACTCCACAGAGATCGATTTCACCCAGTTCCTACCGGTGGGCGTCGCCGTCGCCCTCGTCGCGTCCTCGCGCCCGCGCCGCGCCTCGCTGCTCGCCGCGCTCCTGGCGCTCGGCACCGTCCTCGGCTATCCGCTGGTCCGGCTGCTGTGCGGCTTCCCCACCGGCACGTCCACCGAGCTCGGGGTGGCGCTGACCACGGCCGTCGCCTGGCTGGTCGGCGACGGCACGCTCGGCGAGCGGGAGGACGCGGCCGAGGCCGCGGCGCGGACCGCGCAACAGGCCGTGGCGGACGAACGGCTGCGCATCGCAAGGGAGTTGCACGACATGGTGGCCCACAGCCTGGGGATCGTCGCGCTGCAGGCCGGCGCCGCGCGCCGCGTCCTGGTCCGCCGTCCCGACCAGGCCGAGGCGGCGCTCGGCGCGATCGAGCAGTCGGGCCGGGAGACCCTGGCCGGACTGCGCCGGATGCTCGGCGCCCTGCGCGGCGCGGAGGCGGAGGGCGCGTCCCGCACTCCGGCCCCGGGCCTGGCCGACCTGGACCGCCTGGCCGCCGCGACCACCGCGGCCGGGGTCCGGGTGGACGTGCGCTGGCACGGACAACCGCGCCCGCTGCCACCGGAGGTGGACCTCTCCGCCTACCGGATCGTGCAGGAGTCGATCACCAACGTCGTCCGCCACGCCGCCGCCCGCAGCTGCCGGGTCTCGTTGGACTGTGGGGAGGAGGCGCTGCGGGTGGAGGTCGTCGACGACGGCCGCGGCGGCAGTGCCGTCCCCGGCTACGGGCTGCGCGGTATGCGCGAGCGAGTCACCCTGCTGCGCGGCGAGTTCAGCGCGGACGGCCTCCCCGGCGGCGGCTTCCGGGTCGCCGCGACCCTCCCCCTGGCCTCCGCGTCCGCCGTGGCCGCGCGGTGATCCGCGTCCTGCTGGCCGACGACCAGCCGCTGGTGCGCACCGCCCTGCAGATGGTGATCGGCGACGCGCCGGACATCGAAGTGGTGGGGGAGGCCGGTACCGGCGCGGAGGCCGTCCGCCTGGCGGCCGAACTGCGCCCGGACGTCGTGGTGATGGACATCCGCATGCCCGGTATGGACGGCATCGAGGCGACGCGCCAGATCACCTCCTCGGACCGGGGCCGGGCGGCGAGCGGAGGGACCCGCGTGCTGGTGCTGACCACCTTCGACGACGACGAGTACGTGCACGGCGCGCTGCGGGCGGGGGCGTCGGGCTTCGTGGTCAAGGACATGGCCCTGGACGACATCCTCACCGCGATCCGCGTCGTCGCCTCCGGCGACGCACTGCTGGCGCCCGGGGTGACCCGCCGCCTGCTGGCGGCCTTCACCGAGCCCGGACGCCCCGAAGCGGCTTCATCCGCCCGGGAGTTGACGGGCGTCACGGAGCGGGAGCGGGAGGTGCTGGCCCTGGTGGGGCAGGGGCTGTCCAACCAGGAGATCGCGGAACGGCTGTTCCTCAGCGTCACCACGGTCAAGACCTACGTGACCCGCCTCCTCGCCAAACTCCCCGCCCGCGACCGCGTCCACCTCGTCATCCTCGCCTACGACACCGGCCTGGTGACGCCCCGTTAACTTGCAGACCCCTCAGGGGCGCGAGGCGCTGCGCGAGCAGCCATCCACCCGGGGAGGTCCGGCCCCGACTGCGAGTCGAACCTCCGTGAGTGGTGGCTTGCCCGCGCTGGGGGCACCTCCCGCCGTGGGGGCACCCCCGGCCGAAGGCTGGGGGAGGGTGGGGGATTCCTCGCGCCCCTGAGGGGCCTTCGGCCCAGGGGGCTACCGCGGCGGAGCGTCCAGGCGGCGGCCGTCCTTGAAGCCGAACGCCGGGCACGGCAGCGGTCCCGTCTGGGTGACCGTGCCGTCGTCCGGCGCCAGCGCCGGCATCGTCCGGCAGGTCCCGCCCACGGCGTACCGGGGACAGTGGCCGGTGTCCTGGTCGCGCAGCTGATGCGCGTCCCACGTCGCCGTCCCCGACTGCCGCAGCGACGGTGCCGTGGGCAGGATGCCCTGCGCCGCCGCCGAGCCGCCCACACCGGCCACGACGAACAGCGCCAGCAGCACCGCCACCGCGCCCTGCCGGGCGAAGGCCGTGCCCGACACCGCCAGCGCGCGGGCCAACGTGCCTGCCCCGAGCGCGAGTCCGAGCACCAGCAGCACGATGAACAGGTACCGCAGCTCGATCGCCGTGTGCGGGAACAGGCGCACGTTCTGGTCCGCGGCCATCCGCGACGCCAGGTAGAAGCGCATCAGCCAGACGCCGGCCGTGCAGAACAGCACGGCCAGCACCGTCGACCTGCGCAGCCCCAGCCACACCGCGAGGCCCGCGCCGAGCAGCAGCACCGGCCACGGGTCGGCCACCAGGGTCAGCGAGACCGTCGTCGAGGCCGGGTCCGCCAGCGTGTACGAGTTGCAGAGCAGGTCCCGGGTGCCCGTCGCCCCCAGCATCTGCCACAGGTAGCCGGCCGCGAGGGCCAGGAAGCCCGCGCCGAAGGACGCCGCCAGCGCCAGCCCGCGCAGCCGTCCCGCCCAGCCGGACCGCCACGGGAACAGGGCGAGCAGCAGCGCGGCGATCGCCGGGAAGGTGAAGACGTGCCAGCCCGAGTAGACGAGGAAGAGCCCGCCGCACAGCAGCCCCAGCCACAGTCCCCGCAGCGCGGCACGGGCCGGCGTGACGCCGGGGGAACTGCGCAGCCACTGCGCCAGCTTGGCCACCACCGGCACCAGCAGCATGGCGACCAGCGGCGAGTACGGTTTGGTGGCCATGGGCGAGGTCAGCGCGCCGAGGACGGCGATCGCGGCCGCGGGCAGCGGCGCCACCAGCATCCGCCAGAACAGGAACACCAGGACCGGGGTGAACGCCAGGCAGAAGATGTAGATGGGCTTGAACGCCTCCGGCACGTTCCCGTGCGTGAAGTGCTCGGCGACGAACGCGCCGATGTGCGGCATGCCGGGCGGGTAGATGTTGTCGAACGTGCCGTGCGCCTGGACCTGTTGGGCCCAGCGGATCATCCGGCCGTTGTCCCCGGTCTCGCCGTTGATCGGCCACGGGGTGCCGTGCAGCGCCCAGGCCTCGGCTCCGCCGAGGAATCCGCCGGTCACGCCGACGACCGCCGCGGCCCCCAGCCGCAGCAGCAGGTCCCAGCGGCGGCCCGAGCCGCGGACCGCGTACCGGCCGAGCACCCCGACCACCACCACCGCCGTGCCACTGACCAGCAGTTGCATCCTGCTGAGGGCGCTGACTTGCGCGGCCTTGTGCAGGGGATTGCCGTGGATGCGGGCCGCCAGCGCGGTGAGGACCACCGTGAGGGCGAGGGCCAGGACGCCCTCGCCCGCGCTCGGCGCCCAGCGCCGGACCAGCCGGGTCGTGGTGCGGGCGACCCGGCCGGACGACGGCTCGGCCGCCGGTCCGGCGGGTCGGGAGGTGGGGAGGACTGCGGTGCTCACAGCCGCCCAAGCTAACCGCGGCGACCGCGGCCCCCTGCCCCGAGTGCCCTGTTCCGCACAGGAATTCACCGCGTCGACCGGTCCGGTCCAGCCCCTCCCCCGCGCGGGTTCACCCCGTTCGCGCGGCGTTCATCCGACGGCCGCCGGTCCTCCTGCCCGCCGCTCACCGCACCGGGGTCAGCACGACGACGGGGATGTCCCGTTCGGTCTTCTGCTGGTAGCTGTCGTAGGCGGGCCAGGTCGCCGTCATGATCGGCCAGAGTTCGGCCTTCTCGGCGGGTTCGGCCGTGCGGGCGCGGGCGGTGAAGCGCTCGCCGAGGACCTGCACCTGGACCTCCGGGTGCGCCTGCAGGTTGAGGTACCACTGCGGCGGGGCGTCCGCGCCGCCCTTGGAGGCGACGACGAGCAGGTCGTCCCCGTGGCGCTGGTAGATGAGCGGGGTGCTGCGCGGCTCGCCGCTCTTCCGCCCGGTGGTGGTCAGGATGAGGACCGTCGTCCCCTGCCAGGCGTGGCCCTCGGCCCCGTCGGTCTCGACATAGCGGCGCACGTGCTCCTCGCCGAACAGCATCTTCGCTCCTTCCTCGGGTGCCCCCTGCACGCACTATCATCACCCCGGTGATCGCCGACCTCTGGGATGCCGCCGCCCGTGCCGAGTTGACGAAGCGTTACCCGCTGCTGCACGCCCCGCAGCGCTGGGCCTGGGGCGGGATGGACGCCCAGTTCTCGGGGGAGCTGCCGCCGGAGGAGCTGGTCACCAACATCCACCTGGTCGGCTTCGACGCCGAGGGCGCGATCGTGCTCTGCCGCGACGCCCGCGACCACTGGTTCCTGCCGGGCGGGACCCGCGAGCGCGACGAGAGCGTGCTCGACTGCGTGGCACGCGAACTGCGCGAGGAGGCCGGCGCCCGGATACTCGGCGCGCCGGTCTGGATCGGCGCGCACCGCTGCGTCACGGACCACCCCAAGCCGTACCGCCCGTGGCAGCCGCATCCGGAGAAGGCCTGGCTGTGGGGCTGGGCGGACGTCGCGATCGACTCCGCGCCGACCAACCCGGACGACGGCGAGGCGGTCGTCGAGGTCCGCGCCGTCCGTCCCACCGAGGCGCAGCGCCTGCTGACGCAGGGCCGCGAACCGTGGTGGGGCGAACTCGTCGCCCTCGCCGTCCAGGCCCGCGCTGCCGGCGGACGGGCCGTCAGGTCAAGCATCAGGTAAATGATCTGCCGTCAGGACCTGTGCGGCTGCTAGGTTCCCGCTGTCCCGGGCGGGTCGACGGGCCGTCGGGGGGCCGGGAGCTGCGCCGATACGGCCGCATCCGCCCCATTCCTGACCTAGGACCCACCTGATGAAGCTCATGCAGCGACTGGCTGCCGTCGGCACGGCCGCCGCTCTCGGACTCGTCGCCCTCGGGGGTGCCGCGCACGCGGACGTCCCGTACCAGGACTACGGCAAGTACGTCTCGCTCAACGGTCCCCACGGCCTCAGCGTGGGCGGCGCGTGGGGCGTATGGACGCTCCAGGCGAAGAACCCGAACGCAGCCACCGATGCCACCGACCACCTGCTGTTCAACATGTTCGGCGTGGACGACCCGGCGCAGTTCCAGTTCCAGGTGCGCGCCGGCACCACCGGGGCGTGGCACGCCGCACCGGTGCACTGGTACCAGATGAGCAGCAACCCGCGCCGCTTCCCCTTCTACCTCGCCTCCTGGGACTTCACCGGGAAGGCCCTGCGTCTGGCCCCGCACAGCGTGCGCACCTTCCAGGTCCGCGCCCGCCGCCTGCCCAGCCGTCGGGAGACCTCGCCCTTCCCGGCGAACTTCACCGCCTACCTGACCCCGAAGCAGGGCTCGTCCGGCCAGGGCGGCAACTTCACCGCCCGCGCGGACGAGAGCGTCGCGCCGTGGGGGCTGCACACCGCGATCAAGGGACTGGCCGCCAAGGTCCCCGCGGACGGACGCCACCACCAGTTCCAGATCCGGATCTCGTCCGACAACCACGCGAACTGGCACCTGGACAAGGCGAGCTTCTTCCTGTGGCAGGGACAGAAGTACGGCAGCATGAGCGGCCCGCGCGCCTGTGACGCCGAGCTCGAGGTCTACGACCCGCACGGGCACAAGTGGCACCGGGTCGGCCTCGGCGCCGCCGGGGTCAACCAGCTCACCGTGGACGTCGCGCACTGGGCGACCGGTCCGGCCTGGAACCGGACGCTGACCGCCCGGCTCACGCTCGGAGCCGGCTTCCGGACGGGCAGCGACGCTTTCCTGGGCTTCGGCTACTACCCGGGCTCCGGTGACCCGGACTACTTCTGGACCACGCAGAAGATCGCGGCGGTCCACTCCGCCCGCGCCCCGCGCTGCGTCTGACGCACCGCCAGACCGCGGCCCCTGAGCGGAACGGCCGCTCGGGGGCCGCGGGCCGCCCGACCGTGCCGCCGCCTGCGGGTCATTCCGCCGAGGCCAGCACCTCCGCCAGCGCCTGCAGCGCCGCCTCCGCGCCGTCGCCCTCGGCGGAGAGTTCGAGCGCCTCGCCGTGGCCCGCGCCCAACGCGAGCACCGAGAGCAGACTGCGCGCGTCCACCGCCGGCTGGCCGGCGCGCCCGACGGTCACCTTCACACCCTGCTGCGCCGCCGCCTGGACGAACTGGGACGCGGGACGCGCGTGCAGGCCGCTCGCCGCGCCCACCACCGCTGTCAGCTGAGCCATCTCGGCATCCTTTCCGTTTGCTTCCGCAGAATCTGTGTTTCGTTGGTTTTACGTCCATCCCCTCTACCAAGTCAACAGAAACGGGGGTACGCTCCCGATTAACCGGACGGGAACACAGACGAAACGGACACGATCACAGATGTACGCCCCCGAGCGCCAGCAGCAGATCCTGCTCCTCGCGCAGCAGCGCGGCCGGGTCGACGTGCCCTCCCTCGCGGAGGACTTCGGCGTCACCCAGGAGACGATCCGCCGCGACCTGAGCGCACTGGACAAGGCGGGCCTGCTGCACCGGGTGCACGGGGGAGCGCTGCCCGCGGGGTCGCTGCAGCTCGAGCCCGGGCTGGCCGAACGGGACTCCACGGCCGCGGACGAGAAGGAGCGCATCGCCCGCGCCGCCCTGCCCCTGCTCCCCCGGCAGGGCAGCGTGCTCCTGGACGCCGGGACGACCACCTCGCGCCTGGCCGCCCTGCTGCCCGCCGACTCCGAGCTCACCGTGGTCACCCACGCCCTGCCCATCGCCGCCCGGCTGGTGGACCACCCGCACCTCCAGCTGCACCTGGTCGGCGGCCGGCTTCGGCACCGCACCCACGCCGCCGTGGACGCCTGGGCGCTGCGCGCCCTCGGCGAGGTCCACGCGGACGTGGCCGTGATCGCCACCAACGGCTTCTCCCCGGAGAGCGGCCTGACCACCCCCGACCTCGCCGAGGCCGCGGTCAAGCGCGCGATGCTGGAGAACGCGGAGCGGGTCGTGCTGGTCGCCGACTCGGCGAAGTTCGGGGCCCGTCACTTCGCCCGCTTCGGCGAGCTGCGGCAGATCGACGTCCTGGTCACCGACACCGGGCTGGACGACGAGGCGGCCGCCGAGATCGAGCGCCAGGGAACGGACGTGATCCGCGCATGATCGTCACCATCACCCCCAATCCCAGCCTGGACCGCACCTACCAGCTGGACGCCCTGGAGCTGGGCGGCGTCAACCGGGCCACCAGCGACCGGGTGGACCCAGGCGGCAAGGGCGTCAACGTCTCCCGCGCGCTGACCGCCGCGGGCGTGCGCACCACGGCGGTCCTGCCGCTGGGTGGCTTTTCCGGGCTGCTGCTCTCGGACCTGCTGCTGCGTCAGGGCATCGAGGTGGCCACCGTCCCGGTGCGGGGCGAGACCCGGATCAACGTGTCCGTCGTCAGCCCCGAAGGGCTGACCAAGGTCAACGCGGCCGGACCGGAGCTGAGCGAGGCCGAGTCGGCCGCGCTGCTGGCCGTCGTCCGCCGTGACTTCACCGGCCCGGACGTCCAGTGGCTGGCCTGCTGCGGCAGCCTGCCGCGCGGCCTGGCGCCCGAGTGGTACGCCGAGCTGGTGGGCCAGGTGCACTCCGGCGGCGCCCGCATCGCCCTGGACACCTCCGGACCGGCGCTGCTGGCCGCGCTCGCCGCCCGGCCCGACGTCGTCAAGCCCAACCGGGACGAGCTCGCCGAGGCGGTCGGCCGTCGACTCGCCACCGTGGGCGACGTGTTCGACGCCGCCGGCGAGCTCCGCAAGCGCGGCGCGGGCCAGGTGCTGGCCAGCCTCGGCGGCGACGGGATGCTGCTGGTCGCCGAGGAGGGCGCCTGGTTCGGGACCGCCCCCGTCGCCGAGGTCCGCAGCGACGTCGGGGCGGGCGACGCCTCCCTGGCCGGCTTCCTGGCCGCGGGCGGCAGCGGGCCCGAGGCGCTCGCCTCGGCCCTCGCGCACGGAGCGGCCGCGGTCCAGCTGCCCGGCAGCGCCATGCCCACCCCGGCCGACCTCGACCCGGCGGCCGTCACCGTCACCGCCGACCTCCCCCTCGACCGCGTCCTCACGGACTGACCTCCGCCCCCCACTTCAATGCCGAAGGACGGACGACACCATGACTGACCGTCAGAGCCCCAGACTCACCACCCCGGCACTGGTCGACCTCTACCTGGCTCCCGCCGCCAAGGACGAAGCCATCCGTGCCCTGGCCCAGCGCCTCGTGGCCGAGGGCCGGGTCACCGACCTGGACGGCTTCGTCGCCGACATCGCCGCCCGCGAGGCCCAGGCCCCGACCGGCCTGGGCGACGGCATCGGCATCCCCCACTGCCGCTCGTCCCACGTCACCGCCCCCTCCGTCGCCTTCGGCCGCAGCAGGCAGGGCCTCGACTTCGACGCCCCCGACGGCCGTCCGGCCGATCTGGTCTTCATGATCGCCGCCCCGGACGGAGCGGACGACACCCACCTGCAGATCCTCGCCTCCCTCGCCCGGCGGCTGATGGACCCGGACTTCACCGCCGCGCTCCGCGGCGCCACCGACCCGACGGCGGTCGCCGACCTGATCGCCCCCGAGGAGCCCGCGGCCGAGTCCCCGGCGCAGGCCGCGACGACCTCCGCTGACGTGGCGTCAACCGCCGCCTCCCCCACCGGGAGCCGCGCGGACGCGTCGGGCACGGCCGGGGCGAAGCTCCGCCTCGTCGCGGTGACGTCCTGTCCGACCGGGATCGCGCACACCTACATGGCCGCCAAGGCGCTCGAGAACGCCGCGGCCCGCGCGGGCGCGGAGATCCATGTGGAGACCCAGGGCTCCGCCGGATCCACGCCGCTGCCGCAGGAGCTCATCGACGCCGCCGACGCCGTGATCCTCGCCCACGACGTGGAGGTCAGGGACAAGGCCCGGTTCGCCGGGAAGCCGACCGTCGACGTCGGCGTGAAGGCGGGCGTGAACCGGGCGGACGAACTGGTCGCCCAGGCCGCCGCACTCGCCGCCGAGGCCGGCCCGTCGTCCCCCGCCGCCCCCGCCCGGGCCGCTACCGTCCCCGCCGGCGAGGAGCACTGGGCCAAGCGGCTGCGCGCCTACCTGATGACCGGCGTCAGCTACATGATCCCGTTCGTCGCCGCCGGCGGCCTGCTGATCGCGCTCGGCTTCGCCCTCGGCGGATACAAGATCTCTTCCGCCCCCTCCGTCGTCGGCCACTTCGACTGGACCTCCCACCTCAGCTGGGCCGCGCTGCTGTTCCAGACCGGCGCCGCCGCCTTCGGCTTCCTCGTCCCGATCCTCTCCGGCTACATCGCCTGGGCCATCGCCGACCGGGCCGCCCTCGCGGCCGGCATCGTCGGCGGCGCCATCAGCGTCACCGTCGGCGCCGGATTCCTCGGCGGCATCGTCACCGGTCTGCTGGCCGGCTTCCTGGTGAAGTGGATGACGAGCTGGAAGGTCCCGCAGGCGGTGGCCGGGATCATGCCGGTGGTGGTGATCCCGCTGATCTCCTCGGCGATCGTCGGCTTCGCGATGTTCGTCGTCCTGGGCTCCCCCATCGCCAGCGCGATGCGCGGGCTGACCGACTGGCTCAACAGCCTGTCCGGGACCAACGCGATCCTGCTCGGCGCCCTGCTCGGGGCCATGATGGCCTTCGACATGGGCGGTCCGCTGAACAAGGTCGCCTACACCTTCGCCGCCGGCGCGCTCACCACCGCCGGCTCCACCCCGGACGCGGGCAGCCTCAAGGTGATGGCCGCGGTGATGGCCGCGGGCATGGTCCCGCCGCTGGCGATGGCCCTGGCCACGACCGTCCGCGGAAGGCTGTTCACCAAGGAGGAGCGGGAGAACGGCAAGGCCGCCTGGGTGCTCGGCGCCTCCTTCATCACCGAGGGCGCCATCCCCTTCGCCGCCGCCGACCCCCTGCGCGTGATCCCGTCCGCGATGCTCGGCTCCGCGGTGACCGGTGGGCTCTCGATGGCCTTCGGCTCCACGCTGCGCGCCCCGCACGGCGGCATCTGGGTGCTGCCGCTGATCGGCAGGCCGTTCCTGTACCTGCTCGCCATCGCGGGCGGCACGGTGCTGACCGCCGCGCTGGTGATCGTGCTCAAGTCCCGCCGCCGCACCGCCGCCGACCGGACCCGGGCCCTGGTCGGGACGGAGGCGGGGACGGAGCCGCAGCCCCAGGCGCTGGCCGCCTCGGTCTCGGCCTGAGGGTCCGTCAGCTGACGCGGCCGGGTGGCTGTTGCACCCCTGCTACACACCCGGCTGCGTCTTCCGGAGCGTCATAAGACACACTTGGTGTGATTGATCGCACTGTTTCCCGGTCAGGCATGATGGGGGTCACACCCCGAGCGTGCACGGCCGACTAGGAGGACCGAGTGGACGACGTTCTGCGGCGCGCCCCGCTCTTCACCGCGCTGGACGACGAGCAGGCGGCGGAGCTCCGCGCCTCCATGACCGAGGTGACCCTCGCCCGCGGCGAGTCCCTGTTCCACGAGGGCGACCCGGGCGACCGGCTGTACGTCGTCGTCGAGGGCAAGGTGAAGCTCCACCGCACCTCGGCGGACGGGCGCGAGAACATGCTCGCCGTGGTCGGCCCCGGCGAGATGATCGGCGAGCTCTCCCTCTTCGACCCGGGCCCGCGCACGGCCACCGCCTCCGCGCTCACCGAGGTCAAGCTGCTCGGCCTGGGCCACGGCGACCTCCAGCCGTGGCTGACCACCCGCCCCGAGGTGGCCATGGCCCTGCTCCGGGCCATCGCCCGCCGCCTGCGCCGCACCAACGACGTCATGTCGGACCTGGTCTTCTCCGACGTCCCTGGCCGCGTGGCCAAGGCGCTGCTGGACCTGTCCCGCCGCTTCGGCGTGCCCTCGGACGAGGGCATCCACGTGGTGCACGACCTCACCCAGGAGGAGCTGGCCCAGCTGGTCGGCGCGTCCCGCGAGACCGTCAACAAGGCCCTGGCCGACTTCGCCCAGCGCGGGTGGCTCCGCTTGGAGGCTCGCGCCGTCATCCTCCTCGACGTCGAACGCCTCGCCCGCCGCTCCCGCTGACGCGGGCCCCCGGGGCCCCGTCAGGAGCCGTTAGGGGCGCGAGAAACTGCGCGACCGGCCCACCACCCACGCAGGTTGGTCCCGCAGATGCGGTCGGCCCTCCCCGGGTGGTGGGCCGGTCGCGGGCTGGGGGCACCTCCCGTCCGAAGGGTGGGGGAGGTTCGTCCCGCAGATGCGGTCGGCCCTCCCCGGGTGGTGGGCCGGTCGCGGGCTGGGGGCACCTCCCGTCCGAAGGGTGGGGGAGGTTCGTCCCGCAGATGCGGTCGGCCCTCCCCGGGTGGTGGGCCGGTCTGGGGGATTCCGCGCGCCCCTGAAGGGCGACTAGATCAGCCCGTGCTCGGCCAGGTAGTCCAACTGGGCCCGCACGGACAGCTCCGCCGCAGGCCACAGGGCGCGGTCCACGTCCGCGTACACATGGGCCACCACCTCCGCCGGGGTGCGGTGGCCTGCCTCCACCGCCGTCTCCACCTGGGCCAGGCGGCTCGCCCGATGGGCGAGGTAGAACTCCACCACGTGCAGCGCGTCGTTCAGCACCGGCCCGTGCCCGGGCAGCACCGTGCCGACGCCGTGCTCCGAGGCGAGCGCGCGCAGCTCCCGCAGCGAGTCCAGGTAGTCCCCCAGGCGGCCGTCCGGGTAGGCGACCATCGTCGTGCCACGGCCCAGCACCGTGTCCCCGGTCAGCACCGCGCCGTCCGCGGGGATCCAGAAGGAGAGCGAGTCGCTGGTGTGGCCAGGCGTGGCGAGCACGCGGAGCTCCAGGCCGTCCGCCTCGACGACTTCGCCGCCGCTCAGCCCCTCCGCGCCGAGCCGGAACGCCGGGTCCAGCGCCCGCACCTCACTGCCCGTCAACTCCGCGAAGCGGCGCGCCCCCTCCGAGTGGTCCGCATGACCGTGCGTCAGCAGCGTGGCGGCGACGCGGCGTTCGCCCACCTCCGCCCGCACCGCCCGCAGATGGGACTCGTCCAGCGGCCCGGGGTCCACGACGACCACCGCGTCCGCGCCCGGCTCCGCCAGGACCCAGGTGTTGGTGCCGTCCAGGGTCATCGGCGAGGGGTTCGGGGCGAGCACGCAGACCGCCCGTTCGGTGTGCCGTCCGGCGATCACGCGCTGCCCCCGTCCCGGCCCGCTCCCCGACTGCCCTCCATGGTGAACTCCGGGTACCCGGGCCACGTCAGCCGGTACCCGCCCGCGCCGGGCAGCGCCTCGGCCACCCCCTGCACCGGCCGCACGGCGCGCTTCCCGGCCAGCGTCACGGCCTCGGCCACCGAGCCGCAGGGGGTGAGCTCGCGCAGCGTCGCCGCCGTCGGCGGCAGCATGCTGAACTCACCGCTCTCGTACGCCGCCACCGCCGCCTGCGGCGGCAGCCACTCCACGCGATCGGCCTCGCCGACCGTCTCCGCGGCCCGTTGGCCCTCGGGCAGGGCCGCGACGAAGAACCAGGTGTCGAAGCGGCGGTCCTGCCACTCCGGGGTGATCCACCGGGACCAGGCCCCCAGCAGGTCGCTGCGCAGCACCAGTCCCTCCCGGGCCAGGAACTCGCCGAAGCTCAGCTCCCGGGCCTCCAGCGCGGCCCGCGCCGCCGCCCAGTCCGGCCCGCTGACGTCCGCGACGACCGACGCGGCGTCAGGTCCGGCCAGCAGCACGCCGCACTCCTCGAAGGTCTCCCGGACCGCCGCGCAGACCACCGCGCGAGCGTCCTCCGCCGGGACGCCCAGCCGCTCGCCCCACTCCTCCGGGGACGGCCCGGCCCAGCGGGGCGCGGCCTCGGCGTCCCTGGGGTCCACCGAGCCGCCGGGGAAGGCGTAGGCGCCGGCCGCGAACGCCATCGAGGCGGCCCGGCGCAGCAGGTACGCCTCCACCCCGCCGGGCGCGGCGGCGTCGCGCAGCAGCACGACGGTCGCGGCGCGGCGCACCGGAGGGGGCGTCAGTTCGCCGCGGGCCAGGGCGTCCAGGCGCCGCACCCACGCGGACGGGACGGGCCGTACCGGATCATCAGCCATAGCCGGATCGTACGGCCCGTCACCTCGCTTGCGGCAGACCCGCCCGGCAGCCCCGCGGGCCCGGGAAGCTCCGCCGGACGGAGTTCAGTCCTGGCGGACCCGCACCACGAGCTCGACCTCGACCGGGGCGTCCAGCGGCAGCACCGCCACACCGACCGCGCTGCGGGCGTGCACGCCGGCGTCGCCCAGCGCCTCGCCGAGCAGCTCGCTGGCGCCGTTGACGACGCCGGGCTGCCCGGTGAAGTCGGGGGCCGAGGCGACGAAGCCGACGACCTTGACCACCTGCTCGATCCGGTCCAGGTCCCCGATCACGGACTTGACCGCGGCGAGCGCGTTGACGGCGCAGATCCGCGCCTGCTGCTTCGCCTCGTCGGCGGTGACCTCGCCGCCGACCTTGCCGGTCACGCCCAAGGTGCCCTGCACCATCGGGAGTTGACCCGAGGTGTAGACGTACTCGCCGGTGCGCACCGCCGGGACGTAGGCGGCCAGCGGCGGCACCACCTCCGGCAGCGACACGCCCAGCTCGGCCAGTCGGCTCTCGACCTTGCCCATGGCTACTGCTTCTCCCGCTTCAGGTACGCGACGAGCTGCTCGGGGTTGTTCGGCCCCGGGACGACCTGGACGAGCTCCCAGCCGTCCTCGCCCCAGGTGTCCAGGATCTGCTTGGTCGCGTGCACCAGCAGCGGCACGGTGACGTATTCCCACTTGGTCATGGGGGGACTCTAGCCGCCGCCCCCGCTGTGACGTGCGACACAAAGGGGTGCTTTCGCGCCCCCCGTGCGGAACACCTCCCCTTGCGTCCGTGGCCGTCTGGTTACGCTCGCAGGGAGGACACAGGCAGGAGGCAGCGAATGGCGGCGGACGGACCGGAGCCCCTGGGACCGGACTGGGAGGGCGTCAGGCTCCACGTCGTCAGCGGCAAGGGCGGCACCGGCAAGACCACCGTGGCCGCGGCGCTCGCCCTGGCGCTCGCCGCCGAGGGCCGGCGCACGCTGCTGATCGAGGTCGAGGAGCGGCAGGGCATCGCCGAGCTGTTCCGGGTGGCGCCGCTGCCCTACGAGGAGCGCAAGATCGCGTCCGGCCGCGGCCACGGCGAGGTCTACGCGCTCGCCATCGACATCGAGCAGGCGCTGCTCGAGTACCTGGAGATGTTCTACAAGCTCGGCCGCGCCGGAAAGGCGCTGAACAAGCTGGGCTTCATCGACTTCGCCACCACCATCGCGCCCGGCCTGCGGGACGTGCTGCTGACCGGCAAGGCCTGCGAGGCGGTCCGCCGCCGGGGCAAGGACGGCAAGCGCGTCTACGACGCGGTGGTGATGGACGCCCCGCCGACGGGCCGGGTGACCCGCTTCCTCAACATCAACACCGAGGTCGCCGGACTGGCCCGGTTCGGCCCGATCTTCACCCAGTCGCAGGCGGTCATGCGGGTGATCCGCTCTCCCGAGACCGCGGTCCACCTGGTCACCCTGCTGGAGGAGATGCCGGTGCAGGAGACCGTGGACGGCGTCGCCGAGCTGCGCGAGGCCGGACTGCCCGTGGGCGGCGTCTTCGTCAACATGGTGCGGCCGCCGGTACTTGACGAGGCGGCAGTTCTCGCGGCCGACGGCGGCCACGACGGCGAACTGGCCGCCGCGCTCGTCGCGGCCGGTCTCGGCACCCGCCGCAGCGACGCCGCCGCCCGGAAGCTGGTCGCCCCGCTGCTCGCGCAGGGCCGCGAGCACGCGGAGCGGGTGGTGCTCGAACGCGAGCAGCGCGTGGACCTGCAGGGCCTGCGGCTGCCGACCTACGAACTCCCGCTGCTCACCGGCGGAGTGGACATCAGCGGCCTGTACCGCCTGGCGGCCGCACTGCGCACCCAGGGGGCCGCGTGAGCAACAGGACCGGCGCGCACCACGGCGAGCTGGAGGCGAAGCCGCTCGACCTGGACCGGCTCCTCGACGACCGGAAGACCCGCATCATCGTCTGCTGCGGCTCCGGCGGTGTCGGCAAGACCACCACCGCGGCGGCGCTCGGGCTGCGGGCGGCGGAACGCGGCCGCAAGGTCGTCGTGCTGACCATCGACCCGGCGCGCCGGCTGGCCCAGTCCATGGGCCTGACCGAGCTGGACAACACCCCGCGCGTGGTCAAGGGCACCCGCGGCGAGGGCGAACTCCAGGCGATGATGCTGGACATGAAGCGGACCTTCGACGAGGTCGTGCTCAACCACGCGGACCCGGAGCGGGCCCGGCAGATCATGGAGAACCCCTTCTACCAGTCGCTCTCCACCGGCTTCGCCGGCACACAGGAGTACATGGCGATGGAGAAGCTGGGCCAGCTGCAGTCCTCGGGCCGCTGGGACCTGATCGTCGTGGACACCCCGCCCAGCCGGTCGGCGCTGGACTTCCTGGACGCGCCGAACCGGCTCGGCTCCTTCCTCGACGGCCGCCTGATCAAGGTGCTGATGGCTCCGGCCAAGGTCGGCGGGCGCAGCGCGATGAAGGTCTTCAACGTCGGGATGAGCATGTTCACCGGTGTGCTGAGCAAGGTCCTCGGTGCCAACGTGCTGCAGGACGTCTCCACCTTCGTGGCCGCCATGGACTCCATGTTCGGCGGCTTCCGCGAGCGCGCGGACCGCACCTACCGACTGCTCCAGGCGCCGGGCACGGCGTTCCTGGTGGTGGCCGCCCCGGAGCGGGACGCGCTGCGCGAGGCCGCCTACTTCGTGGACCGGCTGGAGGCCGACCGCATGCCGCTGGCCGGACTGGTGCTCAACCGGGTGCACCGCACCGGCGCGCCCGAGCTCTCCGCGGCCCGCGCGCTGGCCGCCGCCGAGCAGCTGGACGCCGCGGTCGACACGACCCTGGATCTCGCCCCGGATTCCGACGGCGCGGCGGCAGGCGGCGCAGGGGCGGTCAGGGCAGCGACGAACCAGCCGGCTGACGGCACGTCAGCATCGGCCGTCGGCGCCGCCGCCTCCACGGAGGCTGAACTGCTGGCCGCGGGGCTGCTGCGGCTGCATGCCGAACGGATGGAGGTCATCGCCCGCGAACGGCGGATGCGGGACCGATTCGTGTCGGTCTACCGCGACGTGCCGGTCACCGAGGTCGCGGCGCTCCCCGGCGACGTCCACGACCTCGACGGCCTGCGCGAGATCGGCGAGCGGCTCACCGCCCAGGACGGCTGATCCGCCGACCCCGCTGACCGCTGCGCTCGGCTGGGGGCCCGCAGCCCCGCCGACCGTCGCGCCTGGCCGACGTGGCGTCAGGCTTGCGGCACCCGCTGGCAGTTGGCCGATCCGCTCCGCCCGGCCGGCCTGACCCGGTCAGCCGGCCTGCGCGAAGTCCGCCTCGGTGAGGTCGCCCAGCGAGTACGACTGCTCGTACTCCGCGCGCGCGGTCTCCAGCAGCCGACGCCAGCTCACCACGGTGGGCCGACGGCGCAGCAGCGCCCGGCGCTCGCGCTCGGTCATCCCTCCCCACACGCCGAACTCGACGCGGTTGTCCAGGGCGTCGGCCAGGCACTCGGTGCGCACCGGGCATCCGGTGCAGACCGCCTTGGCGCGGTTCTGTGCCGCCCCCTGAACGAACAGTTCGTCCGGATCGGTCGTGCGGCAGGCAGCCTGCGCACTCCAGTCCTCAACCCAGCTCATGCTGGCGCCGTCCTCTCCCGAATCGAGGCTCCCCCACGGCGGCAACGGCATATTCGCCGCTGCCAGTTGAGGACGTTACGGAAGTTCTGGCGGTTGCAACAGCCCCCTGGGGCCCAATCCTTATGGCCCATTTGGACTATGCGTGGCAGACACGTCACTCGTTGGAGTGATCGCAGGTGAGAGATCTGTACAGGCTTCGGGGACCTGTGGTTCTCTTACCCGTGGTGTGCCCACCTGGCATATGCCCTCAGCTGACGGGGAGTCAGCAGCTGTGGGGGCGCTGCCAGGGGTGACGCCAGGTGGTTCGGGGGAGTTCGCACAGCAAGTTGTCGCAAGCTTGTGACAAGGGTAGGCGAACACCTGGCCGCTTGTCCGGGGAACCGCGACGTAAGGTTCTGCCATGGCACCGAAGCGGACTGGTTCCCCCCTCCAGCAGATCGGCCTCGGCGTGCGCCTGATCGGCGCAAGCGTACTGGCCGGCGGCCTCGTGGCCGGCATCGCCCTGCCCGCGGTCGGCGTGGTCGGCCTCAGCGCCAAGTCCGCCTCGGACGACTTCAGCAAGAACATCCCGAGCGACTTCACCCAGCCCCCGCTGAGCCAGGCGTCCACCGTCTACGACGCCAACGGCGGCGTCATCGCCAAGGTCTACTCGCGCGACCGCACCGTCGTCCCGCTGAGCCAGATCGCGCCGATCATGCGCCAGGCCCTGGTCGACATCGAGGACAACCGCTTCTACCAGCACGGCGCCATCGACCTGAAGGGCACCCTGCGCGCGCTGCTGCACAACTCCAACGGCGGCTCCACCCAGGGCGCCTCCACGCTCACCCAGCAGTACGTCAAGAACGTCTTCGTCGAGGAGGCGGGCGACGACCAGGCGAAGGTCCTGGAGGCGCAGCGGCAGACCATGGGCCGCAAGATCCAGGAGCTGAAGTACGCCATCTACGTCGAGGAGCACCTGAGCAAGGACCAGATCCTCGCCAACTACCTCAACATCACCTTCTTCGGCGAGAAGGCCTACGGCATCGAGGCCGCCGCGGAGCGCTACTTCAGCGTCCACGCCAACCAGCTGACGCTGCCTCAGGCCGCCATGCTGGCCGGCCTGGTCCAGTCGCCCACCACCTACGACCCGGTGATCGCCCCGGACAAGGCGAAGACCCGCCGGGACGAGGTGCTCGACAAGATGGCCGAGTACGGCACGATCACCGCGGCCCAGGCCGCGGCCGCCAAGGCCCAGCCCCTCGGCCTGAAGGTGAAGCCGGCCCGCGAGGGCTGCATCACCGCCGACAAGTACGGCGAGCAGTTCTTCTGCGACTACGTCGAGCACGTGATCGAGCGAGACCCGGTCTTCGGCAAGACCGCCGAGGAGCGCGCCGCCCTCTGGGCCCGCGGCGGCCTGCAGATCCACACCACCCTGGACCCGAAGGTCCAGAAGGCGGTCTACAAGTCCACGCACAAGCACGTCTACCCGGGCGACAAGGCCGCCACAGCCATGACCATCGTGCAGCCGGGCACCGGCAAGATCCTCGGCATGGGCGAGAGCCGCATCTACGGCACCAGCCCGGCGGCCCAGTACACGACGCTCAACTACAACGTCGACCGCCTGATGGGCGGCGCCTCCGGCTTCCAGACGGGTTCGACCTTCAAGCCGATCACCGCGGCCGCCGCGCTCGAGGCCGGCTACGGCATGGACACCGTGCTGCCGTCTCCGTACAAGGAGACCTACCCCGCGATGACGGACTGCTCGGGCAGCCGGCTGGACACCGGCGACACGGTGCAGAACGACTCGACCAGCCTCAAGGGCCCGTACGCCATGCCCAAGGCACTGGCGCAGTCCGTCAACACCTACTTCGTCGAGCTCTCCGCCAAGGCCGGGCTCTGCAACGTCGTCCACATGATGAACAAGCTGGGCATCACCACCCAGGCGTCGCAGTACACGGTCGGCAAGGGCAAGCTGGACCCGATCCAGGCGGTGCAGTCGCTCACCCTGGGCACGAACAACCTGACGCCGCTGGAGATGGCCAACGTCTACGCCACCTTCGCGGCCCGCGGCACGTACTGCACCCCGATCGCGCTCACCTCGGTGACCACGGCGGACCGGAAGAAGCTCGACATCCCACAGGCCAACTGCCAGCAGGTGATGAGCACGAACACCGCCGACTCGATCACCTCGATGCTCAAGGGCGTGGTCGAGGACGGCACCGGCGCCCCCGCCGGCTTCACCGACGGCCGCCCGAGCGCGGGCAAGACGGGTACCACCGAGGGCCACGCCCAGGTGTGGTTCGTCGGCTACACCCCCGAGCTCTCCGGAGCGACCGTGGTCAGCCACACCGTGAAGACGGACTCCCTCAACGACGAGTACATCGGCGGCCAGTGGGTCGGCCAGGCCTTCGGTGGCACCGTGGCCGGTCCGATCTGGCGGGACGCGATGAGCGGAGCGCTGAGCGGCGTGCCCTTCGGCACCCTGAGCACGGTCGCGCTGCCGAAGGACCCGACGAGCGACCCGAACAAGGGCAAGAACAAGGGTCAGACGCAGGGGCAGACCCAGGGCCAGAACCAGGGCCAGACGGCCGGCGCGTTCGGCGGCCTCACCGGGCTCATCGGCATCGCCGGCGGCAACAACGGCAACGGGAACGGCAACGGCGGCCACCGCTGAGCCGTGACCGCGGGAACGCGCGGAGGGCGCCGGGATTCCT
>NZ_JBHSQJ010000051.1:68336-70973 GCF_042658505.1 Streptacidiphilus monticola
GATTCCTCGATCCCGGCGCCCTCCGCGCGTTCCCGTCCTGACCGGCCGGCGACTCCCCGCCCCTGACGGGGCGTCAGCCCGCCAGCGCGGCCTTCACCGCCGCGGCGACCCGGCCGCCCTCGGCCCGGCCGGCGACCTTCGGGTTGACCAGCTTCATCACCTGGCCCATCGCCTTCGGCCCCTCGGCCCCGGCCGCCCTGGCCTCGGCCACCGCCGCGGCGACCAGCACGCCCAGCTCCTCGTCGCTGAGCTGCTGCGGCAGGTACCCCGCCAGCACCTCGCCCTCCGCACGCTCCCGGGCCGCCTGCTCGGCGCGGCCGCCCTGCTCGAAGGCCTCGGCGGCTTCGCGCCGCTTCTTCGCCTCGCGGGTGATCACCTTGAGGACCTCGTCGTCGGAGAGCTCGCGCGCCTCCTTGCCCGACACCTCCTCGTTGGTGATGGCGGTCAGGGTGAGCCGGAGCGTGCCGGAACGCAGCTCGTCACGGGACCTGATCGAGGCGGTGAGGTCCTCCTGGAGCTGCTGCTTGAGCGTGGTAGCCATGTCGCACAGTCTCGCACCGCGGACCACCCCTTGCTCAGCAATATCCGCGCGTCTGGAACGATGGAGGCATGCGCACCCGTTACGCCGTCCCGCTCGGAATCGCCGCAACCGGCGCCGCCTGCGTCGCCTACGCCGCCGGGTTCGAGGTGCGCTCGTTCCGGCTGCGCCGCGTCGAGGTCCCGGTACTGCCGCGCGGCGCCCGGCCGCTGCGGGTGCTCCAGCTCTCCGACATCCACATGGTCAACGGCCAAGGCAAGAAGCAGCGTTGGCTGCGCAGCCTGGCCGCGCTGCGCCCGGACCTGGTGATCAACACCGGCGACAACCTGTCCGACCCGGAGGCGGTCCCGGCCACCCTGGACGCCCTCGGCCCGCTGCTGGAGTTCCCGGGCGCCTACGTCTTCGGCTCCAACGACTACTACGGCCCGGTGCGCAAGAACCCGGGCCGCTACCTGACCGCGATGTTCTCCGGCAACCACGGCATGAACAACGCCGACGGCTCGCTCCGCCGCGGCATCGTCGGCGCCGTGCACAACCCGTGGGAGAAGCTGCGCGACGGCTTCGACGCCGCCGGCTGGCTGAACCTGACCAACACGCGCGGCCAACTGTCCCTCAACGAGCTGGAGTTGGAGTTCACCGGACTGGACGACCCGCACATCCGCCGGGACCGCTACACCCGCGTCGCGGGCGGTCCCAGCCCGGACGCGGACCTCTCCCTGGGCATCGTCCACGCACCCTACCTGCGCGTCCTGGACGCCTTCACCGCGGAGCGGTACCCGCTGATCCTGGCCGGCCACACCCACGGCGGACAGCTGTGCGTCCCCTTCTACGGTGCCCTGGTCACCAACTGCGACATCGACCGCGACCGGGTCAAGGGCCTGTCCACCCACACCGCCGGCGGCCGCACCGCCTACCTCCACGTCTCCGCCGGCTGCGGCACCAACCGCTACACGCCGGTCCGCTTCGCCTGCCCGCCGGAGGCGACGCTGCTGACGCTCACACCACGTCCTTGACCCAGCCCTGCTCCAGCGAGGTCTGCACGCCCACCTGCAGGAAGCGCTCCACCGCCTTGCTGCGGTTCTGCGTCCGGGTCACCAGGTGCACGTCCACCGAGGCCTCCGGCTCCAGCGGCAGCCACAGCAGCCCGGACGGCAGCCCGATCCGCCCGGACTCGCCGACCACCGTCACCGTGACGCCGCTGGCCACGGCGGTGTAGGCGCCGTCCGCGTCCGGGTCCGGCACCAGCACCTCGGGCTTGGCCCCGGCGGCGGTGGTGATCTCCATGATCTTGTCGTAGTGCCCCGGGTTGTGCCGCCGGCTGTGCAGCAGCAGCTTGACGCCGTCCAGGTCGGCCGGGTCGATGCTCTCCCGCTGCGCCAGCCGGTGCTGCCGGCTGAGGATCACGCCCTGCCGCTCCTGCCGGACCAGCGTCAGCGTCAGCTCCCCGTCGATCGCCGCCTCCATCGGCGCGCAGCGGACCAGCCCGACGTCCAGCGTCCCGGCCGCGACGGCGTCCATGATGTCCCGGAAGCCCATCACCCGGGCGGAGACCTCGATGCCGGGGAACTCCTCGCTCATGGCCAGCAGCAGCTGCGGCGCGGTCTCGTAGCCGGCGCTCATGCCGTACCCCAGGCTGAGGCTGCCGATCCGGCCGTCCGCGTACTCCCGCACGCCACGCCAGAGACTGTCCGCGGCGGCGAGGAGCGCGGGCCCGCGCTCCAGCAGCATCCGCCCCGCCTCCGTGGGCTCCACCTTGTGCGTCGTCCGCTCCAGCAGCTCCACCCCGAGCTCCCGCTCCAACTCCCGCACCTGCCGGCTCAACGCCGGCTGCGCGATGTGCAGCCGCTCCGCGGCACGGGTGAAGTTCCGCTCCTCGGCAACGGCGAGGAAGTAACGCAAGCGGCGCAGCTCGGACATGTCTTCCATCCTAGGAGACCTGCTCCCCTTGTCATGCCGGTTCGGCATGACGCCTGAAAGAAGCGGATTTCGCGTCTCGGCACTGGTCCGCTAGAGTATTCCTCGTTGCACCGGGGTGTAGCGCAGCTTGGTAGCGCGCTTCGTTCGGGACGAAGAGGTCGTGGGTTCAAATCCCGCCACCC
>NZ_JBHSQJ010000052.1:0-934 GCF_042658505.1 Streptacidiphilus monticola
GTTTCTTTTTTGCGTATGTGGAGGTTTCGACGTCGTCGGGACCTTCGCCCGTGCGCGGCGAGCTGGCCGGTGCGGGAGAATGAAGGTTGGCGCCCGAGGCGCCGAGAAGCTATCCGAGACAGGAGTCACGTCCATGGGAAACCCCCCTCACGACCGGCCCGAGCGGCGCTCAGGCGAAGGACCCCAGGACGGTCGGGGCGGCGCCGGCCGACGTGACTTCCGTGGCGGTGGCGGCGGCTACCGTCGTGACGACCGCCCCTCCGGAGGGTTCCGGCGCGACGACCGGCCGGCCTACGGCCGCGATCGGGAGCGCGACGACCGCCGTGACGAGCGTCCGCAGGGCGGTGGGTACCGTCGCGATGACCGGCCGTCGTACGGGCGGGACCGGGACCGTGACGACCGTCCCCGGAGCGCGGGCTACGGGCGGGACCGGGACGACCGTCCGCAGAGCGGCGGCTTCCGCCGGGACGACCGTCCCCAGGGCGGCGGGTACCGTCGTGACGACCGGCCGTCGTACGGGCGGGACCGGGACGACCGGCCGCAGGGCGGTGGCTTCCGCCGTGAGGACCGTCCCCAGGGCGGTGGGTACCGTCGTGACGACCGGCCGTCGTACGGGCGGGACCGGGACGACCGGCCGCAGGGCGGTGGCTTCCGCCGTGAGGACCGTCCCCAGGGCGGTGGGTACCGTCGTGACGACCGGCCGTCGTACGGGCGGGACCGGGACCGGGACGACCGTCCTCGCAGCGGGGGTTACGGGCGGGATCGTGACGACCGTCCGCAGAGCGGCGGCTACCGCCGCGAGGACCGCCCCCAGGGTGGGAGCTTCCGCCGTGAGGACCGTCCGCAGGGTGGGAGCTTCCGCCGTGAGGACCGTCCGCAGGGCGGTGGGTACCGCCGTGACGACCGGCCGTCGTACGGGCGGGACCGGGACCGC
>NZ_JBHSQJ010000053.1:0-594 GCF_042658505.1 Streptacidiphilus monticola
GGCCCTTACGACCAGGGCTGCACACGTGCTACAATGGCATATACAAAGAGAAGCGACCTCGCGAGAGCAAGCGGACCTCATAAAGTATGTCGTAGTTCGGATTGGGGTCTGCAACTCGACCCCATGAAGTCGGAATCGCTAGTAATCGTAGATCAGAATGCTACGGTGAATACGTTCCCGGGCCTTGTACACACCGCCCGTCACACCATGGGAGTGGGTTGCAAAAGAAGTAGGTAGCTTAACCTTCGGGAGGGCGCTTACCACTTTGTGATTCATGACTGGGGTGAAGTCGTAACAAGGTAACCGTAGGGGAACCTGCGGTTGGATCACCTCCTTACCTTAAAGAACCTGCCTTTGNGTGGTTCAAGTCCACTCAGGCCTACCAAATTTGCGAAGCAAATTTGAAGAGGTTGCAAACGATGGGGCTATAGCTCAGCTGGGAGAGCGCCTGCTTTGCACGCAGGAGGTCTGCGGTTCGATCCCGCATAGCTCCACCATCTTTACTGCGAACACAAGAAAACTTCAGAGTGAACCTGAAAAGGTGCACTGCGAAGTTTTGCTCTTTAAAAATCTGGATCAAGCTGAAAATTGAAA
>NZ_JBHSQJ010000054.1:0-3994 GCF_042658505.1 Streptacidiphilus monticola
CGCGCGCGCTGCGGGCCCGGCGCGGGCGGCGGGCCAGCGCGCCGCGGCGGGCGGCAAGGCGAAGGCGCCCGTCAAGTGCCGGGTCTGCGGCCGGGTGCTGACGGAGGCCGTCGAGCGGAAGCTGCGCCGCTGCGCCGACTGCCCGTCCACCCTGGACGAGGCGCTGTACGAGCGGCTGCGCGACTGGCGCAGCTCGCAGGCCCGGTCGCAGAGCCTGCCGCCGTACTGCGTGTTCACGGACGCGACGCTGCTGGCGATCGCCGAGACGCTGCCGAAGACGCTCAACCAGCTGGCCGGAATCTCCGGTGTGGGCCGCGCGAAGCTGGACAAGTACGGCGAGGCCGTGCTGTCGTTGTGCGGGGGAGTGCTTCCGGGGGAGTCCCAAGTGGAGTTCCCGGAGGAGTTCCCCGAGGAGGCCGGGGGGTCTGCACCGGACGACATCTCGGACTTCTGGGACGAGAGCGACGCCCGAGAAAACTCGCCGGAAAAATAGTTTGCGCCCGCAGCGGAGAGCGCACTAGCGTGCCGAGCACGGTCAAGGAGACGCGACCGTGGCCCCACAGGTCACACCTGTTACGGGTCGCTCGCTGCTGTGCCCGAGCTGTACCAGCAGGACCCGAATGACCACTGAGTGGGTCGCGGCGGAAGCCGGGGCCCCGAGCGCCGAAGGGAGGCGGACATTGTGAAAAGCACGATCATCAATCTGACTGCTCCGACCGCGATGTCGGCTGCCCTTGCGGCTCCCGCCTTCCGTGGCACCGGTCTGTCCTTTGCCGCCCCCGCCGGCGCCCGCGTCCTGACCACCGATGTGCTGAACAACGGTGTCCTGGGCAACGGCAGCGGTCTGGGTCGTGGCCTGTGGACCGCCGATGTCCGTGATGAGCGACCGACCTCGGCATCCGTAGCAGCAGTGGCCGCCGTCGCCGGTGGCTATGCCGCCGCCGCGGGTGCCGGAGCCCACCAGACCCAGCAGTCCCACCTGTCTCTCCTTGCCGAGCAGACGCAGCAGCAGAAGATCGCCGCCACGGCGACGACGAAGATGCGGGCCTTCCGCGGCCCAGACCCCTGGATAGATCGAACCTGAACCTGTATCAGGTCGGCACTTCCAGGGCCGCGGAATCCCGGATCGGGATCCGCGGCCCTTCTGTTTGCCCAACAAGCGCAACACAGAGCCCGAAGAACAGAACGAAGAGGAAGACGCGAACGTGTCACCGGTGACCAGCCCGCACGCCCCGTCCGCAGCCGACGCCGACCACTCCCACCCCCCGGAGGTAAACCTGATGCAGCTCACCGCGTTCGAGGAGGCCGACACGCTCGGCGTCCCGATCCCGTGCCGGACCCTCGACCCGGAGGTCTTCTTCGCCGAGAGCCCGGCGGACGTCGAGTACGCCAAGTCCCTGTGCGGCACCTGCCCGGTGAAGGCCGCGTGCCTGGCCGGTGCGCTCGAGCGCCGCGAGCCGTGGGGCGTCTGGGGCGGCGAGCTCTTCGTCCAGGGTGTCGTCGTGGCCCGGAAGCGGCCGCGTGGCCGCCCGCGCAAGAACGAGGTCCTGGCGTGACCTCCGCGGCCGTCCGCATGGCGGACGACGCACTCCGCAGCTCCATCCGCGAGGCGCTCGGCGAAGTCGAGACCGGGACCGCATCCGGTCGACCGCGCGCCCAACTCCCCCTCCACGAGGCCCCGATGAACGTTCCCGCCGATCCCCGTACCGCAGCGCACGAGACTTCCCAGAACAGGACCCTCCACATGCAACTCATGCCCGAAGCCCTGGCCCGTGTCCACATGCAGGAACGCCTGCAGGAGGCCGAGCACCAACGATTGCTCCGCGCCGTCGCCCTCAAGCGGCGTGCGGAACGCGCGAGCCTGCGCGCCCGCCGGGCGCTGGCGAGCGTCGTCCTCTCCGGCTGACCGCCGGAGGCACCCTCCCAGGGGGCGCGGGGCTTCCCGCGCCCCCTGCGGCGCTCATCCGCCGCTCACTCGCCGGCGAAACCCGGTAGCCAGTCCAGCAGTTCGGCCCGGAAGGGTGCGGTCGCGTCCAGCTGGCAGAGCACCCCGATGGTGCTCAGGGTGACCCGGTGGATCAGCAGGTACGCCGGGGGCAGGTTCAGCTGGCGCCCCAGCGCGTAGGCGGGGGAGCGCGGGTCGCCCACCCGGGCGGCCTGCGCGCGCATCCACGCGCGGGTGAAGCGGAACTCGTCCACCGCCGCGGGCTCGATGATCGGCAGCACGTAGTCCAGCACCGCGTCCGGGTCCAGCGAGATGCTCGGTTTGACGAAGCCCTCCTGCCGCAGCATCTCCAACACCCCTGCGGCGTCGCCCTCCAGAGCCATCCGCAGCGCCGCGCCGATGGGCTCCGGCAGGCCCTCGGGCAGTCGGTCCACCGTGCCGAAGTCGAGCACCCCGAGCTTCCAGCCGTCGGCCGGGCCGTCGTCGACGAGCAGCCGGAAGTTGCCCGGGTGCGGATCGGCGTGCAGCAGCCCGGTGCGGGCGGGGCCGGCGAAGAGGAAGCGGGCCAGCAACTGCCCGGCCCGGTCCCGCTGCTCACGGGTGCCGTCGGCGATCACCTCGGAGAGCGGGATGCCCTCCATCCACTCGGTGACCAGCACCTGGTCCGCGTGCGTGACCACGGCGGGGACGAAGATGTCCGGGTCGTCCGCGAACTCGTCGGCGTGGACGCGCTGGGACTCGGCCTCCAGGGCGTAGTCCAGCTCCTCGCTCACCCGGTTGCGCAGCTCGGCGATCAGCGGCTTGACGTCGAGGCCGGGGATCAGCGGACCGATCAGCCGTGCCACGCGCCCCAGTTGGGTGAGGTCGGACAGCAGCGCCTCCCCTGCGCCCGGGTACTGGACCTTCACCGCGACCTCGCGGCCGTCCTGCCAGACGCCGCGGTGGACCTGGCCGATGGAGGCCGCGGCGGCGGGCTTGTCCTCGAACTCCAGGAAGAGCTCGCGCCAGTCCGGGCCGAGCCGCTCGGCCATCGCCGCGTGCACCGAGGCGGCGGGCAGCGGCGGGGCGGCCTCCTGGAGCTTGGTGAGCGCGGCCCGGTAGGGACCGGCGACCTCCTCCGGCAGGGCGGCCTCGAAGACGGACAGCGCCTGGCCGAACTTCATCGCGCCGCCCTTCAACTCGCCCAGGACGCGGAAGAGTTGGTCGGCGGTGCGCTGCTGGAGCTCGGCGGAGACCTCCTCCGCGGGCCGGCCGCCGAGGCGCTTGCCGAGGCCCAGGGTGGCTCTTCCGGCGATGCCCAGGGGGAGGGCGGCGAGCTTCGCCCCTCTGGTCACGGCCTTGCGCGGAAGATCGCTCACTTCTCCTCCAGAATCGGCACCCGGTGCTCCCGGTCATTCTGCACCCGGACCGCCTGGCCCCGGGGCTCCCCGGCCGGGTGCGGGCAGCAGCCGCAGTCCTGATGGGGCGTCAGTCGGCGGCGGCGCATCGAGCCGTCCCGGGCGCAGATGTCGACCCAGCCGCCGAGGCTCGGGGGTGAGCCGCCGTCCAGGAAGATCAGCGCGTGCAGCGCGGCCGTGCCCGCCACCGTGGTGGCGAGGGCCGTGTCGCAGGCCGCGGGCGCGGCACCCGAGCCGCCGCGGTGCTGGGCGAGCACCCGGGGCCACTGCGGATCGACGTCGGTGCGGTGCAGGGCGACGCAGCGGCCGCAGGGGCTGCGCCCGGGGACGACGAGCGGCCCGACCGTGCCGGTGGTCTCGGCCACGCCCGCGTACAGATGCGGCACGCCGGACGCGAGCAGGCGGGCCGCCAGCTCCGGATCGGCCGTGAGCCCGGTGGCGTCCCCGCGCGGGGCGACCACCACCAGATCCGGCACGCGGCGGGCGGCCCCGGTGTCGTCGGGGCGGCCGGGGGCCGCGCGGCGCACGACGGCCCTGGCCGCGGCGTCCCGGTGGCGGCCGACGTCCTCGGGCCGCAGCCCGGCGGGGGAGACGTCCGCCGGCAGCACCCGGCCACCGTCCCTGGGCTGGACCAGGCCGACGCCGGTGGCGT
>NZ_JBHSQJ010000054.1:4009-61203 GCF_042658505.1 Streptacidiphilus monticola
ACCAGGCCGACGGCGGCGGCCGCCAGCACCGCGGCGACCGAGGCACCGACCCGCCCCGCGCCGCGGACCTCGACCCGCAGCGTGCGGCGCGCCAGCATCGCCGCGTCCCCGGCCCCGGGCGCCGGATGGACCAGGGCGAGAGCCGCGAGATCCGGCTCCAGCCGGGCGAGTTCGGGCTGCGGGCACTCCGCGCGCAGCGGCTGCCTGGCCCCGGCGTCGTCCAGCAGCCCGGAGCCGCGCAACTCGCCGAGCAGCCCGCGGAGCCGGCGCACCGGCACGCCGAGCCGCCGGGCCTCGGCCACGAGAGCGGGCAGCTCCCGGCTGCCGTCCAGCAGGTCGAGCAGGGCCAGCTCGGCCCGGGCCGGCCGGAGCAGCCGGATGTGCTCGGGCCGGACGCCGAACTGCAGCGTCTCGGCGTCGCGCCACGCGCGGCGGAGGGCGGTTTTCAGACAAGGACGCATCGGAACCTCCCGGGGGATCGCACAGGAGAGACTGCCCCGGATCGCCGACAAGGCCCGAAAGTTATCCACAGGCCTGTGATGAAGATCTGATGAACTGGGCCGTCGGTTGGTCCGGTTTGGCGATGTTTTGCCTGGCTATCAGCTGTGGCCTCGGCCACCCGAACGAAGAATTTCGGCCAGGAAGGGGGGACTTCTGTCACCCCCGGCAGGTAACGTCTCCGCCGTGGCAGCCGGACAGGATTCCCGTCCTCCTGCGCTGCGTCGACGCGTCCTGGCCGCGGGTTCCACCGCGAGCGCGGGCGGGCCGAGCGCGCAGGACATCGAGGTGCGCCGCAGTGCCCGGCGCAGCCGTACCGTCTCCGCCTACCGGGAGGGCGGGCGCACCGTCGTGCTCATCCCGGCCCGGATGTCGGCCGCGGAGGAGAAGCGCTGGGTGGCGCTGATGCTCGACAAGCTCGCGGCCCAGGAGGACCGGCACAGACTCGGGGACGAGGAACTCGCCGAGCGCGCGGCCGAGTTGTCCGATCGCTACCTGGACGGCCTGGCCTGCCCCCGCTCCGTGCGGTGGGTCACCAACCAGAACACCCGCTGGGGCTCGTGCACGCCGTCGCAGCGCACGATCCGCCTCTCGCACCGGCTCCAGGGCATGCCCGGCTACGTGATCGACTACGTGCTGATGCACGAGCTGGCGCACCTGCTCGTGCCCGACCACAGCCAGCGGTTCTGGAACCTGCTGGCCGCGTACCCGTACACCGATCGCGCCAAGGGCTACCTCGAAGGCGTCGTCGCCGCCCAGCACCTGCCCCACCAGCGCTGACGCCGCTGGGGCGCGAGCTCTCCCGGCCGAAGGCCGGTCCTCACGCCCCCGGTGGGGCGTGGTCAGGCGAGCAGTTTCCGTGCGTGGGCGGCCAGCTCGCGCACGGAGCTGTCGGTGAGCTCGGGCAGGGCGTCGAAGGGGAACCAGCGCAGGTCGTCGGACTCCTCGCTGATCGTGGCGACCGCCCCGGCCGGAGCCAGGACGACGTACTGGACGTCGAGGTGGGTGTTCTCGGGCTGGTCCTTCCCCGCGCAGCGGACCGCGTGCCGGTCCAGCTTCACCGGGGCGGCATGTCCCAGCGCGAGCCCGGCCGCGATACCCGACTCCTCCCGCGCCTCGCGGAGCGCGGCTTCGGCCAGCGTGGCGTCCTCGGGTTCGCAGTGGCCGCCCAACTGCAGCCAGCGGCCCACCTTCGGATGGAGCGTCAGCAGCACCCGCGCCCGGTCCGCGTCCACCACCAGCGCGCTCGCGGTGATGTGGGCGGGGCGGCAGCTGCGCCAGACCCCGTCCTGACGGGCCGTCAGGTGGTCCAGGTAGTCGCGGCGGAGCAGGTCCTGCTCGGCGTCGGGCGCGTCCCACTCGGTCAGGACGCGCACCGCGTCCGCGTGCAGCGCACTCACGCCTTGCCCTCGCCGCCCTGGCCGTCTTCGCCGCGGGTGTCGCCCTCGCCGTCGTTCTTCGGGCTCTCCTGCTCGCCCTTCCCCGGGGCCTGCTGGGTGCCGCCGACGCCCTGGCCGGCGTCACCGCTGAGCAACTGGTCGACCAGCTTGGAGAAGTCGATGCCGGCCACCTCCGTCTCGCGGTGCACGAAGCCGTCCGGGTCGTCCAGGTCCTGGGCGGTGGGCAGCATGTCCGGGTGCTCCCACAGCGCGTCCCGGCCGTCGGTGCCGCGGGCGTCGGCGAGCGAGGCCCACAGGCGGGAGGCGTCGCGCAGCCGGCGCGGGCGCAGCTCCAGGCCGACCAGGGTGGCGAAGGTCTGCTCGGCCGGGCCGCCGGAGGCCCGACGGCGGCGCAGGGTCTCCCGCAGCGCGTCCGCGTGCGGCAGGTGCGGTGCGGCCGCGGCGTGGACCACCGCGTCCACCCACCCCTCGACCAGGGCCAGGGCCGTCTCCAGCCGGGCCAGCGCGGCCTTCTGCTCGGGGGTGTCCTCGGGCTGGAACAGCCCGCCGGCCATGGCCTCCTGCAGCGACTCCGGGTTGGCCGGGTCGATCTGGCCGACCAGGTCCTCCAGCCGGGCCGCGTCCACCTTGATACCGCGCGCGTAGGCCTCGACCGCGCCGAGCAGGTGCTGCCGCAGCCAGGGCACGTGCGAGAACAGCCGCTGGTGGGCCGCCTCGCGGAGGGCCAGGTAGAGCCGCACCTCGTCGGCCGGGACGGACAGGTCGGTGCCGAATTCCTCGATGTTCTGCGGGAGCAGCGCGGCCTTGCCGGCCGGGGCCAGCGGTAGGCCGATGTCGGTGGAGGACAGCACCTCGGCGGCGAGGGCGCCGAGCGCCTGGCCGATCTGCGTGCCGAACATGGCCCCACCCATGCTGCGCATCACGCCGAGCAGCGGCCCGGCCATGGCCTGCATCTCCTCGGGGACGACGCCGCCCATCGCGCCCGCGACGCGCTCGGCGACCGGGTCGACCAGCGCCTTCCAGACCGGGAGGGTGGCCTCGATCCACTCGGCGCGGCTCCACGCCGTGGCGCTTGCCGAGGCCGCCGGGAAGGCGGTGGTGCCGTCCAGCCACAGCTCGGCCAGCCGGACCGCCTCGGCCACGGCCGCCTTCTCGCCCGCGCTCACCGAGCGGTCCTTGGAACCGACCTCCCCGGAGGACGTCGGCACGCCCTGGACGACGACCTGGCGGGCCAGGTTGGTGGCCAGCTCCCAGTTCACCGGGCCGCCGTCGGACGACAGCATCTGCCCCAACTGCTGGAAGGCGGCGCCCAGATCACCCGGCGTCAGATTGCCGAAGAGGGCCGCCAGCGGGTTGTCCCCGCCGGGACCGCCCGCGCCCCCGGGCAGGCCGGGAAAGCCGGGGAAGCCGAACCCGAAGGGGTTGCCGGGACCTCCGGGGGAACCTCCGGAGCCGCTGTTCTCGTTGTTGCCCTTGCCCGGCTTGCCCTCCTCGGGCTCCTCGGGGGGAAGGCCGAAGCCGAAGGGGATGTCGCTCACGAGAGTCGCCTCGATTGGTCGGCCGGGGCCGGAACACGGCTGGTGCCGGTGCACCGCCGTGCCCTGGGCTCGGGCAGGATGGTCCGGTACGTGAACTTACGTACCCGTCAAAACTAACCGTGGAGGTTAGCCGGTGAGTTCCCCACCTTCGCACGTTCGCTCTGGGCTGACCCAGGACGAGGGCGCCCATGCGGCCGCGGAGGTGGCCGAGTTCCCGGCCGGGCCCGACTACGACGGTCCGCCCCTGGTGGTGGCGGTGACCGGCGCGGCCTCGGGCATCGGCGCCCGGTTGACGGAGCGGCTGGCCCGCTCCAAGGCCGTGCGCAAGGTGCTCGCCATCGACGAGCGGCGCGGGGACGTGCGCGGGGTCCAGTGGCGGGTGCTCGACGTCCGCGACCCCGCCGTGGCCGAGCGGCTGGCCGGCGTGGACGTCGTGGTCCACCTCGCCCTGGACCTCGGCATGGCGGCGGACCCCAAGGCGCGCAGCGCCTACAACGTCCGCGGCACCCAGACCGTCGTCACCGCGGCGGCCGCGGCGGGCGTGCACCGGGTGGTGCTCTGCACCTCGGCGATGGTCTACGGGGCGCTGGCCGACAACGATGTGCCGCTGGCCGAGGACGCGCCGCTGCGGGCCACCGAGGAGGCCTCGGTGGTCGGCGACCTGCTGGAGATCGAGCGCCTGGCCAAGCGCGCGCCGATGGCCCACCCCGGCCTGTCGGTGACCGTGCTGCGCCCGGCCGTGGTGGTCGGGCCCGACGTGGACACCGTGCTGACCCGCCACTTCGAGGCCCCGCGCCTGCTCGTGGTGGCCGGCTCCCGCCCGTGCTGGCAGTTCTGCGCGGTCGAGGACCTGGCGGCCGCGCTGGAGTACGCGGCGCTGGGCCTGGTGGAGGGGGAGGTGACCGTCGGCTGCGACGGCTGGCTGGAGCAGGAGGAGGTGGAGCAGATCACCGGCATCCGCCGGATGGAGCTCCCCGCCACGCTCGCCCTCGGCACGGCCGCCCGGCTGCACCGGCTCGGCCTGACCCCCGCCCCGGCCGCGGACCTCGCCTACACCATGTACCCGTGGGTGGTCTCCGGCTCCCGCCTGCACGAGGCGGGCTGGCGGCCGACGCGCACCAACGAGGAGGTGCTCGCCGAGCTGCTGACCCAGGTGGAGGGCAACCACGCGGTCGCAGGCCGGCGGCTCTCCGGCAAGGACGCTGCGACGAGCCTGGGCGCGGCAGGCGCCACCGTGGCCCTGGTGGGCACCGCCGCCCTGGTCCGCCGCGCCCGTAAGCGCCGCCAGGTCTGACGGCCCGTCAGCCGCCCGCGGCTTCGAACGGAAGCGCAATATCACGATGCGGAATTTGTACTCCCGTTCGGCCGGGCAGGTGCGTCATGATGGTGCGCATGGCTGACCCTCAGGACCCGATCAAGCTGCTCGCGATCCGGGACACCCCGCTCTCGCTCGACGAGGTCTACGCCGCCGTGGGCGACGACGCCGCCGGCGGGACCGCCGTCTTCGTCGGGACGGTACGCGACCACGACGCGGGCAAGGGCGTCACCGCGCTCTCCTACAGTGCCCACCCCAGCGCGGAGCAGGAGCTCCGCCGCGTGGCGGAGAAGGTCGCCGCCGACTTCCCGGTACGCGCCCTGGCGGCCGTCCACCGGATCGGGGACCTCCGGGTGACCGACGCCGCGGTGATCGTCGCCGTCTCCTGCGCCCACCGGGGCGAGGCGTTCGCCGCCTGCCGCAGGCTGATCGACGACCTCAAGCACGAGGTCCCCATCTGGAAGCACCAGCGCTTCGCCGACGGCACCGAGGAGTGGGTCGGCGCCTGCTGACAGCCCCGCCCGGCGGATCACCCGTGACCCCGATGCGCCTCGCGTCGTTCTGCTGACGAGCGGATAGTCTGCAGATACGCACGCAAGCGCTGGGAGCACGACATGGGTGTACTGACCTGGCTGACCATCCCCGTGGCCGCCGGAATCCTGGCCGCGCTCTGGGGGAGCTGGTCCGCGCGCACCCGTGCCAAGCCGGGGGACAGCGACACCCTGGCGGGCTACGAGCGGTTCCGCGAGGCGATGGAGCGCAAACCCGGACAGCCGTAACCCGGGCAGTGGTCCGGCGGGCGCCCGCTCATGCGCGTCCCGTACTGTCGTGCCATGCCACGCCGCTCCGCGACGATGCTCGCGTCCACGCTCCTGCTCATCGGGCTGCTCTGCGCCGCCCTGCTGCTGCCGGTCCCGTACGCGCAGATGGGCCCCGGGCCGACGTACAACACGCTCGGGACGCAGAACGGCAAGCCGGTGATCACCGTGACGGGCCGTCAGACCTACCCGACCACGGGCAACCTCAACATGACCACGGTCGAGGTCAGCAGCGCCGACTACCGCCCCAACCTGCTTGCGGCGCTGGCCGGTTGGTTCCAGAGCGACACGGCGATCGTGCCGCACAGCACGCTCTACCCGGACAACCAGACGGAGCAGCAGGCCGAGCAGCAGAACGCCGAGGAGTTCTCCGCCTCCCAGGACAGCGCGAAGGCGGCGGCGCTCAAGCAGCTGGGCTAC
The DNA here is from genome assembly GCF_042658505.1 of Streptacidiphilus monticola. Lineage (NCBI taxonomy): Bacteria > Bacillati > Actinomycetota > Actinomycetes > Kitasatosporales > Streptomycetaceae > Streptacidiphilus > Streptacidiphilus monticola. Next base: position 9,999 of record NZ_JBHSQJ010000054.1, read on the forward strand.
AAGGTGGGCAGCGAGGTCGTGGTCGCGGCCGTGGTCGAGAACAGCCCCTCCGTGGGCAAGCTGCACGCCGGCGACGTGATCCGGACCGTGGACGGGACCGCCGTCACCACCCCGGACCAGGTGGGCACGCTGGTGCGGAAGAAGCAGCCCGGGCAGACGGTGGTCTTCGGCATCACGCCCAAGGGCACCAGCACGGCCAAGCAGGTGACCGTCACCACCGCGAAGAACCCGGACACGGGCAAGGCCTTCGTCGGCATCCAGCCGGGGACCGAGCACACGTTCCCGTTCCAGGTGGACATCAACCTCGGCGACGTCGGCGGCCCGAGCGCGGGCCTGATGTTCGCCCTGGGCATCGTGGACAAGCTGACGCCCACGGACCTCACCGGCGGCAAGTTCGTGGCCGGCACCGGGACCATCGACGACCAGGGGAACGTGGGCCCGATCGGTGGCATCAGCATGAAGCTGATCGCCGCGCGGAACGCGGGTGCGCAGTACTTCTTCGTCCCGGCCGACAACTGCGCGGAAGCGGCGTCGAGCCCCCCTGCGGGCCTGAAGCTCATCAAGGAGACGACGCTGAAGGGCGCACTCGACGCGCTCTCCGCCATCCGCTCCGGCGCCACCTCCACCCTCCCCACCTGCGGCTAGTTGCACCCCCGGGGGCGAGGCTGTTGACATGTGCGGCTCCGCCGCCTCGGCGCGAGCAACACACCACTCGGGGAGCTTCGTCCCGCACATGGGGCCGGACCTCCCCGAGTGGTGGGCTGGTCGCGTAGTGTCCTCGCGCCCCTGCGGGGGTGTGACTAGCTGAGCCGGCGGAACTTCTCCATCGCGCGCCAGGTCTCGGCGAAGCCGGTGGTGAGCGGGGACAGGCCGACGCGGATCCCGTCCGGAGGACGGAAATCGATGACGACGCCCGCGTCGATCAGGCGCTTGGCCAGGTCGGGCGCGTCGTCCCGAGCCAGCGTCACGTGGCCGCCGCGACGCCCCGCCTCCCGCGGGGAGGCCACCCGGACGCCCAGCGGGGACAGCCACTCGTCGGCGAGGCCGATCACCATCTCGCCCAGGGCCACCGCCTTCTCCCGGATCCGTTGGATCCCGGCCTCGGCCACCAGCTTCACGCCCTCGTCCACGCCGACCATGCCGGTGATCGGCGGCGTCCCCGACAGGGCCCGGCGGATGCCGGTCGCCGGCTGGTAGCCGTGCTCCATGGCGAAGGGGTCCGCGCCGCCCATCCACCCCCACACGGGTTGGCGGAACTGCTCCTGGTGCTCGGCGCGCACGTACACGAACGCGGGCGCGCCGGGGCCGCCGTTGAGGAACTTGTAGCTGCAGCCGACCGCGAAGTCCACGCCGTCGGCGTCCAGTTCCACCGGGATCGAGCCGACGCTGTGGCACAGGTCCCAGACCACCAACGCCCCCTGGGCGTGGGCGGCGGCGGTGATGCCGGGCAGGTCCGCGATCCAGGCCGAGCGGTAGGCGACATGAGAGAGCGTCACCACGGCGGTGCGCTCGGACAGTTCCGCCGCCACCTGGTCCACGCTGACGCCGCCGTCGGGGTCGGTGTCGATCCAACGGACCGTCAGCCCCAGTTCCGCGGCGATGCCCTGGACCACGTAGTTGTCCGTGGGGAAGTTGTGGCGGTCGGTGACGATCTCGGTTCGGCCCGGCCGCATCGCCACCGCCGCGCGCAGCAGCTTGTAGAGGCAGACGCTGGTCGAGTCCGCGATCACCACCTGTCCCGGCGCCGCGCCGAGCGCGGCCTGGCCCAGGCGGTCGCCGATCTGCTCCGGCAGCTCCATCCAGCCCTCGGACCAGGCCCGGATCAGCCGGGTGCCCCACTCGCCGCGGCCGAGCGCGGACCAGCGCTCCAGCGTGGCCTTGGGCGGGCGGCCCAGCGAGTTGCCGTCGAGGTAGGCGACGATCCCGGCGTCGGCCGGCTCCACGAAACGGGTGCGGAAGTGGCCGAGGACGTCCTCGGCGTCCAAGCGCTCGGCCTCGGACAGCGTGATGGCGGGCACGGCGGTCATCCGATCTCGGTGCGGACGGCGAGCAGTTCGGGGAAGAAGCTGAGGTCCAGCGCGGCCTTGAGGAACGACACCCCGGACGAGCCGCCGGTGCCGCGCTTGAAGCCGATGATCCGGGTCACCGTCTTCAGGTGCCGGAACCGCCAGAGCTGGAAGCTCTCCTCGATGTCCACCAGTTCCTCGCAGGTCTCGTAGGCGGCCCAGTGATCCTCGGGGTGCTCGTAGATCTCCTTGAGCACCGGGATCAGCCCCTCGTGGAAGCTGTGCGCCCGGGTGACGTCCCGGTCCAGCAGGTCCTTGGGGACGTCGTGCCCGTGCCGCGCCAGGTACCGCAGGAACTCGTCGTAGAGGCTGGGCGCGTGCAGCGCCTCCTCCAGCCGGGCGCGGGTCTCCGGCTCGTGGTCGAAGACCTCGATCATCTGCGTGTTCTTGTTGCCGAGCAGGAACTCGACGATCCGGTACTGCGCCGACTGGAAGCCGGAGGAGTGCCCGAGCGAGCCGCGGAACTGCGCGTACTCGCTCGGGGTCAGCGTGGCCAGGACCGTCCACTGCTCCAGCAGCTGCCGCTGGATGTGCTTGATCCGGGCCAGCGACTTGAGCGCCGGGGCCAGGTCGTCGGCGGCCAGGCGCTCCATGACGTAGTGGAGCTCGTGGATCACCAGCTTGAACCAGAGCTCGGAGGTCTGGTGCTGGATGATGAACAGCAGCTCGTCGTGGTGCGGCGGATCGCTCAACGGCTGCTGGGCGCTGAGGAGCTGATCGAGCTTCAGGTAGCCGCCGTAGGTGATCTCTTCCCGGAGGTCGCGGTGGATGCCCGCTTCTACGTCCCGGGTGTTGGGCGATGACGACGTTGTCATCGGTGTCTCTCGCTCTCGGGTGGGTGCAGGAGTCGGGAGATGGTACTGGGGGAGCCCCGGCTCAGGAGAAGGTGGTCAGCAGCGCGTCCGCCAGGCCGGGGACCAGGTCGGGCCCGGTGAGCACCTCGCGCGGGGAGTCCTTCTCGCGCAGCCGCAGCGCGGTCTCCCGGCTCCCGTCGCGCAGGACGGCGACCGTCATCCGGACCTCCTGCCGCTCCGGGTGCTCGGCGACCCACTTGTTCAGCTCGCGCTCGGAGATGCCCTTCGGCAGCTGGGCCTCGGCGGAGGGGGGCAGGATCAGCCGTTCGACGACCAGGGCGCAGCCGGCCACGGCGTCGGGCCAGGCGATGGTGCCCAGGAACTCGTCCAGGGCGGCGCCCTTGGGCAGCTCGTCCTGCTCGATCGGGGTCAGCTCGCCCTCGGCGCCGGCCTCCAGGCCGAGCTGCGCGGCGAGCGCGGGCTCGTCCCGCAGCAGGGCGGCGGTGTCGACCAGGGCGAACAGGCGGGCGGGCTGGTCCCAGCCGAGGCCCGCGGCGTACTCGTCGATCTCCAGCGCGGCCCGGGTCAACGGACGGGCGGCGGGCGGTGCGGAGGGGGTGGCGTCGGACATGGGTCCATCCTCACACGCGGGTGCCGGTGAAATGCGATTCTCGATCCGCCCGTGCGGTGTGCTACGGTTGAGACACAACGACGCGGGGTGGAGCAGCTCGGTAGCTCGCTGGGCTCATAACCCAGAGGTCGCAGGTTCAAATCCTGTCCCCGCTACTCGAACGCCGAAGGCCCGGAGGTTCTCCTCCGGGCCTTCGGCGTCTCTCCTGCCCGCCGTTGACCTGGGGCTCCCCGGCGCGGCCCGCAAGCTGCGGCCCCCGAGTGGCCCGATGCCCCTCGCTTGCCCCTCGCCCCCGCTGACGGCCGGGCCGGCCTGGCTGCCTCGGCCTGGGGCTCCTGGTTCCTGGCGGGCCAGACCGCGGCGGGCGGCCGCCTCGTGCGGGTTGAGTCCCAGACGCTTCGCTCGCCGGTCTCCGGCCCGGGGTGTGCCGACCGGCTGGCTCCCCGGAGAACCCAATGGCCCTTGGCCCAGCCCCGGAGCGCATGCCGGGCTCGGCCCGCGGGCCCGCGGGCGCGGGCGCCTCAGGCGGCCAGCCCCTGGCGCGGTACTACGGGCCTCGGCCTCCGGCCGGTGGGCGTGCCCGACTCCGGGCCCTTCGGCCCGCGCCCCTGGGGGCCGCGGGCGGCCGGCCTCGGTGTTGGGGTCTGCGGGTGGCATGCCCCCGGCCCGGAGGGCGTGGCCGCCGAGCGTCGGGCCTGCGGCCCGTCGGCGGCGGGGCGGGGCGCCCCGCCCGTGGGGGTTCGGGCGGAGGCCGTTGCCGGAAGGCCCGGGGGGAATGGATTTGCACTGGTCGGGGCCGGGCCTCTAAGGTGAAGACACAACGACGCGGGGTGGAGCAGCTCGGTAGCTCGCTGGGCTCATAACCCAGAGGTCGCAGGTTCAAATCCTGTCCCCGCTACTGAAGATCAGGCCCGGTGCACCCGCACCGGGCCTGATGTCTGTCCGGGAGACGACGCCGTCCGAGGGAATCTGTCGCGAAATCGACAAAGAGCTGAAGTGACCTTCGTTGCTGCGATATACACGGAGGTACGCGGGTAGAGGGTGACGCCCCGGACCCGGGGGACGCAGGAGTCGGTATGTCGATGATCGCTGAGAACGGCGTCGTAGCTGACGACGAGCCGGCCGGCGGGCCGCAGCTTCCCCATGCCCGTCAGGGCCAGAGCTTCGAGGACGAGCTGGCCGCCCGTGAGGAGGGCGCGCTGGAGGCGCGTTACCGGGAGGCCGCCGACGCAGGGGACCCGGGCGCGGCCAGCCTGCTCGGGGCGATGCTGCTGCGCCGGGGCGCTCTCGACGACGCCGAGCCCTACCTCCGGCGCGCCGCCACCGAGGGCCTGCGCGCGGGCGCGAACAACCTGGGCGTGCTGCTGCACCAACGCGGCCACGCCGTCGAAGCCGCACAGTGGTGGCGCGAGGCCGCCGTCGGGGGGAGCGCCCCTGCCGCGCACTCCCTCGGGCTGCACCTGCGCGAGCAGGGGGACCTGCCCGGCGCCGAGTACTGGCTGCGGCAGGCGGCCGAGCAGGGCCACACCCACGCCGCCTTCGCGCTGGGCGACCTGCTGGAGCACCGGCAGGAGAGCGCGGGAGCCGAGAAGTGGTTCCGGGTCGCGGCCGAGGTCGGCCACCAGGAGGCCGCCTTCCGGGTCGGGCTGCTCCGCGAGGCGGCCAACGACACTGAGGACGCCGAGAGTTGGTACCGCCAGGCCGCCGCCCGCAGCCACGGGCCGGCCGCCCTGCGCCTCGGCGCGGTGGTGGAGGCCCGCGGTGAGCGCGAGGAGGCCGCCCGCTGGTACCGCGCCGCCGCGCAGGCGGGGGAGCCGGGCGCGGCCTGCGCCCTGGGCTTCCTGCTGCGCGACAGCGGTGACGAGGTCGGCGCCGCCGACTGGTGGCGCGAGGCGGCCGAGGCCGGCGACGGCAACGCCGCGAACGCGCTCGGCACGCTGCACGCCGACTGGGGCGAGACCGAGATGGCCGAGCAGTGGTACCGCACGGCGCTGGGCCTCGGTGAGGTCAGCGGCGCCTACAACCTCGGTCTGCTGTGCGTCGGTTCGGGCCGCGAGGCCCAGGCGGAGCAGTGGTACCGGCAGGCCGCGTACGCCGGGCATCGCGAGGCCTGCAACGCGCTGGCCGTGATGCTGCTGGACCGCGGCGACGAGCCCGGTGCGGAACCCTGGTTCTCCAAGGCCGCGGAGGCCGGTTCGGCGGACGCCGCGTTCAACCTGGGCATCCTGCACGAGCGCCGGGGCGAGCTGCCGGCGGCGCACCAGTGGTACGCCCGCGCGGCCGCGGCGGGGCACGCCGAGGCGGCGCTGCAGCTCGGCGTCGCGAAGGAGCGCCGAGGTGACCTGGCGTCAGCTGCCGCGCGCTACCGGCAGGCTGCGGAAGGCGGCTCGGTCGAGGGCGCGTTCCGGCTGGCGGTGATCCTGGAGCGGCGTGAGGACGACGGCGGCGCGGAGCGCTGGTACCGCGCGGCGGCGGAGGCCGGCCACGGCCGGGCACAGGTACGGGTCGGCGTGCGCGCCGCGGAGCGCGGCGACACGGAGGCGGCGGAGCGCTGGTACCGGATCGCGGCCGAAGGCGGCAGCCGGAGCGGTGCGTTCAACCTGGGCCTGCTGCTGGATTCCGCCGAGTCGTCGGAGTCCCGCCTCTGGTACATGCGGGCGGCGGAGGCGGGGCACGGGCGGGCCGCGCTGCGGCTTGCCCTGCTGGCCGCGCGGGCGGGGGACCTGGGTGCGGCCCGCGCCTGGTGCAGCCGCGCCGCCGAATTGGGGCCGGAGGGCGTCACCGCCCGCGCCGAACGCCTCCTCGACGCCCTTCGCGCGACGGCATGAGGACAGCCCGCCGGAGGGGCGGTCAGCGGGCCGCGCAGTCGGGGCAGAGGCCGCGGTAGGTGACCTCGACGTCGGAGATGGTGAAGCCGAAGCGCTCCGCGTCAGGGAGAGCCGCGATGGGGTCGCCCATCGGGTGGACGTCGCGGATGGCGCCGCAGGCCTCGCAGACGAGGTGCTGGTGGGCGTGGTGGGCGTTGGGGTCGTACCGCTTGGCGCGGCCGTCCGTCGAGACCTCCAACACCTCGCCCAGGCTGACCAGTTCGCCCAGTGTGTTGTAGACGGTGGCCCGGCTGATCTCGGGGAGCAGTTCGGCCGCGCGGGCGTGGATCTCGTCGGCGGTGTAGTGGACGTGGTCCCCGTCGAGCACCTGCGCGACCACGCGCCGCTGCGCGGTGAGCCGCCAGCCGCGGTTCCTCAGTCGTTCCAGCAGGTCACTCATGCGTACGAGAGTACCAACGCGGTCGTTGACGGCCCGTCAGACGTTCTCCGTCACCTCGTCGGCCGCGGGCTCGTCCAGCCAGGCCTCGGCGCGCTTCTCGGCGCGGCGCTTGAGCAGGACCAGCCCGGCCACTGCGAGCAGGATCACGCCGACGAAGATCCACGAGGCGACGCTGGCGTAGTGCTCCACCCGGTGCCAGCCCGCACCGGCGAAGTAGCCGAGGAGCACGAAGCCGGTGGCCCAGACCGCGCCGCCCAGCACGTTCCAGAACAGGAACCGCCGGTACGGCATCTCCGAGACGCCGCACAGGCCGGGGACGAGCGCCCGCAGGGCCGCGGCGAAGCGGCCGGCGAAGACGGCGCGACCGCCCAGGCGGCGGATCAGCTCCTTGCTCTGCCGCACGTGGGCGGGTTTGATCAGCCGCTGCGGCAGACGGCCGAGCAGCGTGTCGCCCCAGCGCTTGCCGACCGCGTACCCGACCGAGTCGCCGATGATCGCGCCCGCGACGGCGCAGGCCAGCACCTGCCACAGCTGGGTGTGCCCGTTGTAGGCGGTCACTCCGCCGATGACGACGGCCGTCTCGCCCGGGATCAGGAAGCCCAGGAAGACCGAGGACTCCAGCGCCGGCAGCAGGAACACGGCGACCAGGACCAAGGTCGCGTTGAGCGCCAGCAGGTGGTCGCTGATCCAGGACATGAACGTCCTCCGCGGGGCAGGAGAGAAGGGCCGGGCCAAGGTAAAGAACGGGTCAACCGTACCGGTTCCAACGTGCCCGGCCCGCCCCTGGTTCCTTGATCGGCCCGGAACCGCCTCCCGGAGCCGCCTCCCGTGGCCTTCCGGCGGGAGCTCAGCCCAGGAACCGCAGCGCCTCGCCGTGCAGCAGGCCGTTGCTCGCCACCGCGTTGCCGCTGCGGACGCCCGGGATGCCGTCCAGGCCGGTGAAGCGGCCGCCCGCCTCCTCGACGATCGCGCAGCAGGCCGCCATGTCCCAGAGCGACAGCTCGGGCTCGGCGGCGATGTCCACCGCGCCCTCGGCGACCATCATGTACGACCAGAAGTCGCCGTAGGCGCGGGTGCGCCAGCAGGCACGGGTCAGGTCCAGGAAGCCGTCGAGCGCGCCGCGCTCCTCCCAGCCCGAGAGGGAGGAGTACGAGAAGGAGGCGTCCTCCAGCCGGGAGACCTCGGAGACCTGCATCCGCTGAGCCCGCGTCAGACTCCGTCCGGTGAACGCCCCGGAGCCCTTCGCCGCCCACCAGCGGCGGCCCAGCGCCGGGGCGGAGACCAGGCCGACGACCGGCTGCTCGCCGCCCGGACCCAGCTCCATCAGCGCGATCAGCGTGGCCCAGACCGGGACGCCGCGGATGAAGTTCTTGGTGCCGTCGATGGGGTCGATCACCCAGCGGCGCGGCCCCTGGCCGGTGCTGCCCTGCTCCTCGCCCATCACCGCGTCGCGCGGGCGGGCCCGCTGCAGGTCGCCGCGGAGCAGGTCCTCGACGGCCTTGTCCGCGTCGCTCACCGGGGTGAGGTCGGGCTTGGTCTCGACCCGCAGGTCCAGCGCCCGGAAGCGCTCCGTCGTCACCGAATCCGCGTGGTCCGCGAGGACGTGGGCGAGACGCAGATCGTCGTGGTAGTCGGCCATAGGGCCGACCCTAGTGGGCAGCCCCGCTCAGCTGTAGCCCGACCACGCCGACGAGAACCAGTGAGACGGAGAGGAGCTTCAGCACCGAGACCGTCTCGCCCAGGAAGACCATGCCGTAGACGACGGTGCCCGCCGCGCCGATCCCGGTCCACACCGCGTACGCCGGGCCGACCTGGAGGTGCCTGAGCGAGAGCGTCAGCAGGCCGAAGCTGCCGAGGGCGAAGAAGCAGAAGCCCATCGTCGGCCAGACCCGGGTGAAGCCGTGGCTCTGCTTGAGGCAGACGGCGAAGCCGGTCTCCAGCAGACCGGCGAGCACCACCATGAGCCAGGCCAGCAAGGTCACCTCCGGTCGGGCCGACAGTGATCACCATCCTGCGCCCCGCGTACGGACGCTGCATGTCTGGTTGGTCTACCCTGCTGAGCCCGGCCTGAGACCCCGTCAGTCGCCCTCGTGCGCCTCGCGCGTGGAGAGCAGCCGGCGCAGCGAGTACAGCCGCGCCGGGTCGGCGTGGCCCTCGGCGACCCAGGCGTCCAGCGCGCAGTCCGGCTCGTCGTGGCTGCAGGCGCGCGGGCAGGCCGCGGTGCCGGGCTCCAGGTCGGGGAAGGCGTGGATGACCCGGGACGGCTCGATGTGGGAGAGCCCGAAGGAGCGGAAGCCGGGGGTGTCGATCACCCAGCCGCCGCCCTTGCCCGGCAGCCGCAGCGCCAGGGCGGAGGTGGTGGTGTGCCGGCCGCGCCCGGTGACCGCGTTGACGTGGCCGGTGGACCGCTGCCGGTCCGGCACCAGCGCGTTGACGAGCGTGGTCTTGCCGACGCCGGAGTGGCCGATGAACACGGTCATCCGGTCCCGCAGCAGGTCCCGCACCGCCTCCGCGCCCGAACCGGCAAGCTGCTCCCGGTCGGTGACGACGTGTCGGACGCCGAGCGGGGCGTAGACGTCGAGCAGCGGCTCGGCCGGGGCCAGATCGGCCTTGGTGAGCACCAGCAGCGGCTCCATGCCCGCGTCGTACGCGGCGACCAGGCAGCGGTCGATCAGCCGGGGCCGGGGCTCGGGGTCGGCCAGGGCGGTGACGATGGCCAGCTGGTCGGCGTTGGCCACGACGATCCGCTCGTAGGGGTCGTCGTCGTCCGCGGTGCGGCGCAGGGTGGAGTCGCGCTCCTCGACGCGGACGATGCGGGCCAGACTGCCCGGCTCCCCGGACAGGTCGCCGACCAGCGCGACCCGGTCGCCGACGACGACGCCCTTGCGGCCCAGCTCGCGGGCCTTCATCGCGTTGATCTCGCGCTCGCGCCGGGTGCCGGGGTCGATCAGGCAGGTGAACCGACCGCGGTCGACGGTGAGCACCATGCCCTCGGCGGCGTCCTCGTGGGTCGGCCGGATCCGGGTGCGGGGGCGGGAGCCCCGGCGGGAGGGGCGGTTGCGGATGTCGTCCTCGTCGGCGTCCTTTCCGTAGCGGCGCATGAATCCGGGTCAGCCCTTTCCGAGCATGTCGGCCCAGAGAGTGGGGAAGTCGGGCAGGGTCTTGGCGGTGGTGGCGATGTTCTCGACCTCGACGCCGGGCACGACGAGGCCGATCACGGCGGCCGCGGTGGCGAGCCGGTGGTCGTCGTAGGTGGCGAAGACGCCGCCGTGCAGCGGACGCGGGTCGATCCGCAGGCCGTCCTCGGTCTCGGTGACGTCACCGCCCAGGCCGTTGATCTCGCGGGCCAGCGCGGCGAGCCGGTCCGTCTCGTGCAGCCGCAGGTGGGCGATGCCGGACAGGGTTGACGGACCGTCAGCGAGCGCCGCCAGCGCGGCGATCACCGGCGTCAGCTCACCGACCTCGTGCAGGTCGGCGTCGATGCCGAGGACCCGGCCGGAACCGGTGAAGCGCAGCCCCTCGTCCGTGAGCTGGGCCTCGCCGCCCATCCGGGTGAGCAGGTCGCGCAGTTGGTCGCCGGGTTGGCTGGTGCGCTCGGGCCAGTCGGGGACGACCACGGTGCCACCGGTGACCAGTGCCGCGGCGAGGAACGGCGCGGCGTTGGACAGGTCGGGCTCGACGACCAGGTCCCGGCCGAGCAGGGCGCCGGGGGCGACCCGCCAGACGTCGGGCTCGCCGCCGTCCTCCGGCGCGTCCACCTGCGCCCCGGCGGCGCGGAGCATCTCGACGGTCATCCGGATGTGCGGGAGCGAGGGGACCGGGTCGCCGACGTGGCGGACCTCGACGCCCTGCTGGAAGCGGGCGCCGGACAGGAGCAGCGCGCTGACGAACTGCGAGGAGCTGGAGGCGTCCAGGGTGACCGTGCCGCCGACGAGTCCGCCGGTGCCGTGCACGGTCAGGGGGAGCGCGCCGCGCCCCTCGTCCTCCAGGCGGGCACCGAGGGCGCGGAGTGCGTCGATGACGCCGTGGAGCGGCCGCTCGTGGGAGCGCGGGTCGCCGTCGAAGTGGACGGGGCCGTCGGCGAGGGCGGCGACGGGCGGCAGGAAGCGCATGACCGTCCCGGCATTGCCGACGTCCACCGTGGCCGGCCCGGCCAGGGGCGCGGGCAGGACGCGCCAGGCGTCACCGCCGCCGGGCACGCCGGTGGAGGAGTTGAGCTCGTCCTCGACACCGATGCCCATGCGGCGCAGGCCCTCGGCCATCAGCAGGCTGTCCCGGCTGCGGAGCGGACGACGGACGTACCCCGGCTGGGCGGCGAGGGCGGCGAGCACGAGCGCCCGGTTCGTCGCGGACTTCGACCCGGGCACGGTCACCACGGCATCCACGGGCGCGGGCGCGGTGGGGGCGGTCCACAGGTCTTCCGTCACGGCGTCGGTCATGCGTCGAGGTTATCGCGGAGGCCCACCCCGGGGGCGCGCCGCAACCCGGCCGGCTGCTCGCGCGTCAGCGGAGCAGCAGACGGGCGCCCACGGCCAGCGACCCCAGCGCCACCACCATGAAGAAGAGGACCCACAGGAAGCCCGGGGTCCTGGTCAGCCTGCCCAGCTGGTCCGCGTCCGAGTCCCTCGCGCCGCCGTTGGCGCGCTTGCTCTGCAGCTCCAGGACCGGGCGGACACCCGCCACCAGGAGGAACCACACCGCGAGATAGGCGAAGGCGCTCTGCACGTCCACACTGCCGTACCAGGTCACCGCGAAGCAGACCGCTCCGGTCACCAGCACCGACAGCAGGCCGTACGCGTTCCGCACCATCACCAGCACGGCGACGAGGAGGGCGACGACGCTCCACAGCAGCCCCGCCACATGCCCGGCCGCGATCAGCCACGCGCCGCCCAGCCCCAGCAACGAGGGCGCGACGTACCCCGCTGCGGCCGTCAGCACCATGCCGGGACCGTGCGGCTTCCCGGAGGAGACCGTGAGCCCGGAGGTGTCCGAGTGCAGCCGGATCCCGTGCAGCCGACGGCGCGTCAGCACCGCGAGCAGTGCGTGGCCCCCCTCGTGCGCGATGGTGACGATGTTGCGGGTCCAGTGCCACAGCCCCCGCACCACCACGACGACCAGCGCCACGGCGGCCGTGCCCCAGACCACCGTCGTGGCCGGAGCCGGCTGCACACCGGTCACCAGGTTCCAGACATCGCTGACGCTGTGCGGGTGCATCGCCTCGGTTCACCTCATCGAGTGACGGTCGGAAGGACAGGGAGCCTCGCACGCCAGGACGCCGAAAGGCCAACCGCCGGTTCGGGCAGCCCTCTAGTCTTGGGCCGCATGTGCGGTCGCTATGCCTCCAGCCGGAAGCCCGAGGATCTCGTCGAACTGTTCGGCATCGCCCACTGGGAGCCGACGGAGGCCCTGGCCGAGGACTGGAACATCGCGCCGACCAAGCCGGTGCACGCGGTCGTGCAGCGGCCGCTCAAGGGCGCGGGTCCCGAACCGGTGCGTCAACTGCGGGTGCTCCGCTGGGGGTTGGTGCCCTCGTGGGCGGAGAGCCCGGACACCGCGGTCAAGATGATCAACGCCCGGGCCGAGACCGTCCACGAGAAGCCCGCGTACCGCCGCGCCCTCGCCTCCCGCCGCTGCCTGCTCCCGGCGGACGGCTACTACGAGTGGTTCACGCCCGAGGGGCCCGAGGCGAAGAAGCGGGGCCCGAAGCAGCCGTACTTCATCACGCCGAAGGACGGTTCGGTCGCCGCGTTCGCCGGGCTCTTCGAGTTCTGGCGCGACCGCGGCAAGCCGGACGGCCACCCCGACGCCTGGTGGGCCACCTGCGCCGTCGTGACGACGGAGGCCGAGCCCGAGCTGGCGGGGATACACCCGCGCATGCCGCTGATCCTCCCGCCGGACCGCTGGGACGCCTGGCTCGACCCCGCGATCGACACGGCGGAGGAGGCCCGGGCCCTGCTGGCGCCGCCCCCGCGGGGCCTCATGGAGATCCGCCCGGTGTCCCCCGCGGTGGGCAACATCCGCAACAACGGCCCCCACCTCCTCGCCCCCGTGGACCCCTCGGCCGACAAACTCTTCTGACCCTGCAGCACCCTTCAGGGGCGCGAGGAACCGCGCGAGTAACACACCGCTCGGGGAGGTTCGTCCCGCCGATGGGGTCGGACCTCCGCGGGTGGTGGGCCGATCGCGCAGTTCCTCGCGCCCCTGAGGTGCAACGGCGACGTGGGGAATGACCGGACCCCGTCCGGGGTTGTCGTCTTCGTCAGTGAAAACCGCACCCGGAAGGCGCGCGCACATGGTCGCAGCTGCATGCCCCGCCCGCCCAGGACAGGACTCCGCAACGGTCCTGAGCTGGGGCGAGTGGCCCCTTGCGGGCGGCAAGCCCGCAAGCCCGATAGTCTCCTTCACGAGCGGGTCCGCCGTCGCGGACCGCGTCTTCGTGCCTGAGGAGGTGGGTCCGGTCGCCGCGACCGAGGAGCAGCCCGGTACTACCGCTGCCGCCGCTGAGGAGACCGAGGCGGAGCGCTCCGCGCGCTTCGAGCGGGACGCCCTGGGCTACCTGGACCAGCTGTACTCCGCTGCGCTGCGCATGACGCGCAACCCCGCAGACGCCGAGGACCTGCTCCAGGAGACGTTCGCCAAGGCGTTCGCGTCCTTCCACCAGTTCCGTGAGGGCACGAACCTCAAGGCGTGGCTCTACCGCATCCTGACCAACACCTTCATCAACTCGTACCGGAAGAAGCAGCGCGAGCCGCAGCGCACCGGTGCCGACGAGATCGAGGACTGGCAGCTGGCGCGGGCGGAGTCGCACATGTCCACCGGCCTGCGCTCCGCCGAGGCGCAGGCGCTCGACCATCTCCCCGACAGCGACGTCAAGGAGGCCCTGCAGGCGATCCCGGAGGAATTCCGCATCGCCGTGTATCTGGCCGACGTCGAGGGCTTCGCCTACAAGGAGATTGCCGACATCATGGGGACACCCATCGGCACGGTGATGTCCCGACTGCACCGCGGCCGGCGCCAGTTGCGCTCGCTGCTCGAGGACTACGCCCGCGACCGCGGGCTGGTCCCCGCCGGCTCCGGCGCCGGGGACGACACGAAAGGCGCGGACTCATGAGCTGCGGCAACCACCACGAGACCCCCTGCGGTGAAGTCCTCGACCATCTCTACGAGTACCTCGACAACGAGATGGGCGAGGGCGACTGCGCCAAGCTGAAGCAGCACCTCGACGAGTGCGCCCCCTGCCTGGACAAGTACGGGCTGGAGCAGGCGATCAAGGCGCTGGTGAAGCGGTCCTGCGGCTGTGACACCGCCCCGGCGGACCTGCGCGGCAAGGTGCTGGCGCGGATCGAGCGGATCCGGGCCGGCCTGCCGGTGGAGGGCGAACTGGTCACCGGTGACGCCGCCGTGTTCGTCGCGGAGTCGGCGAGCGAGTAGTCGGCCGGTGCTGCGCCCGCTCGGCGGGCGCAGCCGGTCAACCTGACGCGTCAACACGTCGCGTACCCGGCAGATTGGTTCGTGGCCCTGGGCATCAATGTCCGGGGCCACGGGTATGCAGGGCCCCGGGTGAGCCACCGCTGGTTCACTCGATCGGGTAAGACGCCGGTGCGGGGCCGCTTCCGATCCCTAAGCTCCCGCACAGGGGCAGCCCGCCTCTCGGGAGAACAGCGGAGGCCCGCGATCGACACCAGGACCACGACCTCGCGGGTCTTCGTCGGGGTCACCACGCTCTGCGCGCTCGGCTGCGCCCTGCTCGCCGGTGAGCCGGGGCCGCCGGTCACCCTGGCCGGCACGGCGCTGCTCTTCGCCGGGACCGTCGTACTCGCCCGGCCCCAACTCGCCGCCGCGCCCGAGGGACTGACGGCCTGTCTGCCGCTGACGCTGGCGGCCGCACTGCTGCTGCCCCCCGGCAGCGCCGTCCTCGCGGTCGTCCCGGGTGCGCTGCTGGTACCCACCGCAGGACGGCTGCGGCAGGCGTGGAACGCCGGACAGCTGGGTCTGGCGGCAGGCGTCGCGTCCGCCGTGTTCGGCGCCCTCGGCGGCCCCCGCTCGCTGCGCGAACTCCGGTTCCCCGCACTGCTGGTGGACGCTCCGGCCGCCGCGCTGGCGTTCTGCGCCGCAGGAGCGTTACTCCTCGGTGCCGTCCGCGCGCTGGCCGAGCGCACCGCCTGGCTCGCCGGGACGGCCCGGCTGCTGCTGGGCACCCTGCCGATGGCACTGCCCCAGGGGCTGGCCGCACTGCTCGTCGCGCTGCTCTGGGCGGGGGAGTTGGGCCCGTGGCCGGTACTGCTCGTCGCACTGGTGCTACTCGCCGCGGTGCTCTCCGACTCCCACGCCCGACGCGGCCGCGCGGCGCACCAGGCCGCCGTGCGGGCCCTGGTCCAGGCCGTCGAGATCAAGGACACCTACACCCGCGGGCACAGCGAACGGGTCAGCCGGGCCGCCGTGCTGATCGCCCGTGAGCTGCGGATGGCCGAGGAGCGCGTCGCCTCGCTGCGGGTCGCGGGCATCCTGCACGACGTCGGCAAGCTGGGCGTGCCCACCCGCGTGCTGCGCAAGAGCGGCCCGCTCAGCGACGCGGAGTTCGCCGCGGTCGAGCGGCACCCCGGCTACGGGCACGAGATGGTCCGCGGCATCGACGCGCTCGGCGAGGCCCGGGCGGGGATCCTGCACCACCACGAGCGGATGGACGGCCGCGGTTACCCGATGGGCCTGGCGGGGGAACAGATCCCCGAGTTCGCCCGGGTGATCGCGGTGGCCGACGCCTTCGACTCGATGACCTCCACCCGCTCCTACCGCCGCGGCCGGCCGGTGCCCGAGGCCGTGGCCGAGCTGGAGCGCTGCGCGGGCAGCCAGTTCGACCCCCGGATGGTCGACGCCCTGGTCCGCGCCCTGGCCGTGGAGCCCTGGCAGCCGGCCCCGGCCGCGCCCGGCGACGCCGACGCCCCGGACCTGCCGCTGGGGCTGCCCGCCGCCCGGTCCGCGCCGGTGCGGGAGCGGCGGTGAGGTCGGACTGCCGGTTCCGGGCCGTGGGCCTGGTCCTGCTGGTGGCCGGGCTGCTGGCGGCGGCCGTGGACGCGACGGGCCTCTGGGGGCTGCCCCTCGTCGGTGCGGTGGCGCTGATCGCCTGGTTGCCGGTGCGCCGCGGCCTGCAGGCCCGGCGCACGGTGGCCCAGACGGTCGACTCCCTCGCCCGGGCGACCGAACTGGCCGGATACACCCTTCCGGGCCATGCGCGCCGGGTCTGCGCCACGGCGCACGCCGTGGGGCGCGAGCTCGGCCTGCGTGGACCAGCTCTGCGGACGCTGGAGCAGGCCGCGCTGATGCACGACGTCGGCCAGCTCTCGCTCGTCGACCCGGTGCCCGGCGGCGCCACCGCGCTGCTCTCGCGGGAGGAGCGCCGACGGATCGCCCGGCTCGGCAGCGAGGTGGTCCGGCAGAGCGGGGTCGCCCCCGAAGTCGCAGCGGTGGTGGCCCAGTTGGGTGAGCCGGCGGCGACCGACGCGGCCTCGGGTGCGGCCGAACTCCCGCTGGCCACACGGATCCTACGCGTCGTCAACGACTTCGACGACCTGGCCAGCGACGACCCGGGCCCGGCCCGTCGCGCCGAGGTCCTGGCCCAACTGCGGCGCGGTGCCAGGCAAGGCGAGTACGACCCCCGAGTGGTGGCAGTCCTCGCCCGGGTGGCCGAACCGGCCTCTCCTCGATAGTCGGCAGCGGCGCGACCGGAGGACGTGATTGGATGCAGGGGTGAGCATGGCGATGGGTCGATTCGTCGACTCGCTCGCCGGGCAGAGTGCGGTAGCAAGGGGCATACGCAGCTACGCATAGCGGTGCTGCGTGAGGGGACGTAGCGTGCAGCCGGGGGCATCTCCGGACCGACGAGTGGGCAGGCCGAGGTGAAGATCTTCAACCGAGCACGGCAGAGGCCGTCCGCCACCTGGCGGCAGACGACCGACCGGGCCTTCACGCTCATCGGCGACGGTCGCCTCGACGACGCCGGAGCGCTGCTGGTCCGCGCCGCGGACCTGGAGCCCTGGCTGTCCGACTCCTGGTTCAACCTGGCGCTGCTGCACAAGTTCCGCCGCGACTGGGAGTCCGCCCGGACGGCCGGTCTGCGGGCCGTGGCGCTGCTCGACCGCGACCACGGCGCCCCCGACTGGTGGAACCTGGGCATCGCCGCCACCGCCCTCCAGGACTGGGCGCTGGCCCGCCGTGCCTGGCAGGCCTACGGGCTGCGGGTGCCGACGGGCGAGGGCCCGCTGTCGCTGGACTTCGGCACGACGCCGGTGCGGCTGTCGCCGCAGGGCGAGTCCGAGGTCGTCTGGGGCCGCCGGCTCGACCCGGCCCGGGTCGAGGTGCTGTCCATCCCGTTGCCGTCCTCCGGCCGCCGCTGGGGCGAGGTCGTCCTGCACGACGGTGCCCCGCACGGGGAGCGGGTGGCGGACGGGGTGCCCTACCCGGTGTTCGACGAGATCGAGCTGTGGGCGCCGTCCCCCGTGCCGACGTACGTCGTGCTGGTCCAGGCCGCGACGGAGGAGGACCGGGACGCCCTGGAACGCCTGGTCTCGGAGGCCGGCTACGCGGCCGAGGACTGGACGTCGAGCGTCCGGCTGCTCTGCCGGGCCTGCTCGGAGAGCAGGATGGCCGCCGACGACGGCCACACGGAGCATCACGACCCCCACGACGACGGCCAGCTGGGCCACCTGTCGCACGGCGGGGAGCTGTGGATCCCCGAGCGGGAGTGCGGTGTGGCCGCCCCGGCGCACCTCGTGCGGCGGCTCCTGGACCGCTGGGCCGCGGCCGCGCCGGAGGCGCGGGCCTACCGGGACCTGGAAGAGGTCTGCTGACTCCGGTCACCCCCGCAGGCACGCGAGGAACTACGCGAGCAACCCACCACCCAAAGAGGTTCGACCGTTGATCGGGGACGGACCTCCGCGAGTGGTGGGTTGCTCGCGCAGTTCCTCGCGCCCCTCACCGGGTGGTTACTGTTGGGGGCGAAAGGTGCAGCTTCGAGCGAGGATCGGGATGACGGACGAGGTCGAGCAGGTCGAGATGAAGGTGGTCGGCGAGGAGCCGGACCGGTCGAAGGGGACGGTGCGGCCGATCACCGTCGTCGGGAACCCGGTGCTGCACCACCCCTGTGCCACCGTCACCGAGTTCGGGCCCGAGCTGCAGGCCCTCGTGGACGACATGTTCGTCAGCATGTACGCCGCCGACGGCGTCGGCCTCGCGGCGAACCAGATCGGCGTCGACCAGCGCGTCTTCGTCTACGACTGCCCGGACGACGACAACGTCCGGCACATCGGCGTCGTGGTCAACCCGGTGCTGGACGACCTCGAGCCGTCCCGGCGGGTGCTGGACGACGGGAACGAGGGCTGCCTGTCCGTGCCCGGCGCCTACGCCGAGCTGCCGCGTCCCGACTACGCCGTGGTTCGTGGTCAGGACGTGCACGGCAAGGACATCGTCGTCGAGGGGACCGGCTTCTTCGCCCGCTGCCTGCAGCACGAGACCGACCACCTCAACGGGTACCTCTACATCGACCGCCTGTCCAAGCGCGACCGCAAGGACGCCCTGCGGCAGATGGCGGAGAGCACCCCCAAGTACCAGACGGTCCCGAACGACTGACCCACCGACACGGGCTTATCCGCGCCTGACGCCCCGGTGGGAGATCCTTGGGGTCATGACCTCCGTTGACCTGGACGACCAGGACCGGCAGACGGCCACCAGGGGCGTCGGCGCGGGCCGGGCGATGACCTGGTTCCTGATCATCACCTCGGCCCTGGGGTTCGTCGCCTCGTTCACGCTCACCTACGAGCGGTTCAAGCTGTTCACCCAGCCCGGGTACCGTCCCAGCTGCAACCTCAACCCGATCATCAGCTGCGGCAACGTGATGACCACCCACCAGGCCGCGGTCTTCGGCTTCCCGAACCCGCTGCTGGGCATCGCCGGCTTCGCGGTCACCCTGGCCGTCGGGTTCGGGCTGCTGGCGGGGGCCCGCTACCGGCGCTGGTACTGGATCGGGCTGAACATCGGCACGCTCGCGGGGCTCGTGCTGATCTGCTGGCTGGTCACCCAGTCGCTGTACAGCATCGGCGCGCTCTGCCCCTACTGCATGGTGGTCTGGGCGGTCATCTTCCCGATGTTCTGGTACGTCACCCTGCACAACCTCAGGCACGGGATCATCCCCACGCCCGCCTCCTGGCGTGACAGCCTCGACGCGGTGCTGACGCTGCACTGGTTCGGGCCGCTGCTCTGGTACCTGGTGATCATCGGCATGGTGCTGGTCCGCTTCTGGTCCTACTGGCGCACCCTCGTCTGACCGCCCGGTGGCCAACGGTGCTGCTGCGCAAGACGGTTGCGCAGCAGCACCGCGTCGTCCGCGACGTGAGGGGTGCGGACTAGAAGTCGTCGTCGAAGCTGACCGAGCCCTCGACGGCCACCTGGTAGGCGGAGACCCGGCGCTCGAAGAAGTTGGTCAGCTCCTGGACGTTCTGCAGCTCCATGAAGGCGAACGGGTTCTCCGAGCCGTACCGCACCGGGAGGCCGAGGCGGGCCAGCCGCTGGTCCGCGACGCACTCCAGGTACTGCCGCATCGACTCGGTGTTCATGCCGGGCAGACCGTCGCCGCACAGGTCCCGCGCGAACTGGAGCTCGGCCTCGACCGCCTCCTCCAGCATCTGCGTGATCTGACGGCCCATCTCCTCGTCGAACAGCTCGGGCTCCTCGGCCCGCACCGTGTCGACGACCTGGAAGGCGAAGTCCATGTGCATGGACTCGTCGCGGAACACCCAGTTGGTGCCGGTCGCCAGGCCGTGCAGCAGGCCGCGGCTGCGGAACCAGTACACGTACGCGAACGCCCCGTAGAAGAAGAGTCCTTCGATGCACGCGGCGAAGCAGATCAGGTTGAGCAGGAACCGACGCCGGTCCTCCTTGGTCTGCAGGCTGTCGAGCTTCTCGACCTCGTTGATCCAGCGGAAGCAGAACTGCGCCTTCTCGCGGATCGAGGGGATGTTCTCCACCGCCGCGAACGCCGCAGCCCGGTCCTCAGGGTCGGGCAGGTAGGTGTCGAGCAGCGTCAGGTAGAACTGGACGTGCACGGCCTCCTCGAACAGCTGGCGGGACAGGTACAGCCGCGCCTCGGGCGAGTTGATGTGCTTGTAGAGCGTCAGCACCAGGTTGTTCGCCACGATCGAGTCGCCGGTCGCGAAGAAGGCGACGAGCCGGCCGAGCAGGTGGCGCTCGCCCTCGCTGAGCTTGGCCAGGTCGGCCACGTCGGAGTGCAGGTCCACCTCCTCCACGGTCCAGGTGTTCTTGATGGCGTTGCGGTAGTGCTCGTAGAAGTCCGGGTACCGCATCGGACGGAGCGTCAGCTCGAAGCCCGGGTCGAGAATGTTCTTGTGGTCACTCATTACTGGCAGGCCTCGCAGGACTCGGGGTTCTCCAGGGAGCAGGCGATCGCCTCGGCGTCCTGCACCACCGGAACGGACGTGGTGGCGGCCCGCGCGATCCGGGTGGCCGGGCGCGAGCGCAGGTAGTAGGTGGTCTTCAGGCCGACCTTCCAGGCGTACGCGTACATCGAGCTGAGCTTGCCGATGGTGGGCGAGGCCATGAACAGGTTGAGCGACTGGCTCTGGTCCAGGAACGGCATCCGCGCCGCCGCCAGATCGATCAGCGCGCGCTGGGGCAGTTCCCAGGCGGTGCGGTACAGCTGCTTCAACTCGGCCGGGAGGCCCGGGATCTCCTGCGCCGAGCCGTTGGCCTCGCGCAGCTCCTCGCGGGTCAGCGCGTGCCAGAGGCCGAGCTGCTTGAGGTCCTTGACCAGGTACGGGTTGACCTGGAGGAACTCGCCGCTCAGGGTCTCCCGCTTGAACAGGTTGGAGACCTGCGGCTCGATGCACTCGTAGACGCCGGCGATGGACGCGATGGTCGCCGTCGGCGCGATGGCCAGCAGCAGCGAGTTGCGCAGCCCGGTCCCGGCGATCCGCTCCCGCAGCGCGGCCCACCGCTCCGGCCAGGCGAGCTCGGTGCCGGCGAAGTGGTCGACGTGCAGCTGACCGCGGGCCGCCCGCGTCTCCGCGTAGGCGGGGTGGCGGCCCAGGCGCTCCGCCAGGTCGCTGCTGGTCTCGTAGGCGGCCAGCATGATCCGCTCGGCGATCTTCGTGGACAGCGCCCGGGCCTCGGCGGAGTCGAAGGCGAGCCGCAGCTTGAAGAAGACGTCCTGCAGCCCCATGACGCCCAGACCCACCGGCCGCCAACGGGAGTTGGAGGCCCCGGCCTCCGGGGTCGGGTAGAAGTTGATGTCGACGACCCGGTCGAGGAAGGTGACGGCCGTGCGCACCGTGGCGTCCAGCCGCTCCCAGTCGATCTCGCCCGAACTCGTCACGTGGGCACCGAGGTTGACCGAGCCGAGGTTGCACACGGCGGTCTCGGAGTCGTCGGTGACCTCCAGGATCTCGGTGCACAGGTTGGAGGAGTGGACCGTGCGACCGGGCAGGGCCGTCTGGTTGGCGGCGCGGTTGGAGGCGTCCTTGAAGGTCATCCAGCCGTTGCCGGTCTGCGCCAGGGTGCGCATCATCCGGGCGTAGAGCGTGCGCGCCGGGACGGAGCGGACCGCCTTGCCCGCCTGCTCGGCCTTGCGGTAGGCGGCGTCGAACTCCTCACCCCACAGGTCGACCAGCTCGGGCACGTCGCCCGGGGAGAACAGCGACCACTCGGTGTCGGCCTCGACACGGCGCATGAACTCGTCCGGGATCCAGTGCGCGAGGTTGAGGTTGTGGGTGCGCCGTGCCTCCTCGCCGGTGTTGTCGCGCAGCTCCAGGAACTCCTCGATGTCCGCGTGCCAGGTCTCCAGGTAGACGCAGGCGGCGCCCTTGCGGCGGCCGCCCTGGTTGACCGCCGCCACCGAGGAGTCGAGCGTGCGCAGGAACGGGACGATGCCGTTGGACTGCCCGTTGGTACCCCGGATCAGGCTGCCGCGGGAGCGGATCCGCGAGTAGGAGAGGCCGATGCCGCCGGCGTGCTTGGACAGCCGGGCGATCTGCGCGTAGCGCGTGTAGATGGAGTCCAGCTCGTCCAGCGGCGAGTCCAGCAGGTAGCAGGAGGACATCTGCGGGTGCCGGGTGCCGGAGTTGAACAACGTGGGGGAGGAGGGCAGGTAGTCGAGGCGGCTCATCAGGCCGTACAGCTCGGCCACCTCGGCGACGGACTTCGCGTCGCCGCCCACCTCCAGGCCGCAGGCCACCCGGAGCATGAACTGCTGCGGGGTCTCGACGACCTGACGGGTGATCGGATGCCTGAGCAGGTAGCGGGAGTAGACCGTGCGCAGGCCGAAGTACTCGAAGCGGTCGTCCCCGGCCGGGTCGATCACGGCGTCCAGCGCGTCGGCGTGGGCGGCGACGAAGGCGGCGGTGGCGTCCCCGATCAGGCCCTCGCGGTGGCCGACGGCGACGGCGGCGGCGAAGCAGGTCGCGCCCTGTCCGGCGGCCTCCTCGCGGATCTGCTCGGCGAGCAGCCGGGCGGCGAGCCGGGAGTACTGCGGGTCCTCGGCGATCAGCGCGGCGGCGGCCTCGATGGCCAGTCCGCGCAGCTCGGCGTAGTCGGCGCGCGCGCTGCGTCCGCGCAGGGCGGCGGCCGCCACCTTGCCCGGGTCCACCTCGGGGAGGTCGGCGGAGCGCTCGGTGAGCGTCTGCAGCAGCGCGGCGCCGGGGCCGTCGGGGACGTCCGTCGTTTGCTGGGGCAGGGTGGGGACGGCTGTGTCCGTCATGTCGCGCTCCTCGTCGGCGGCCGGGTCCTACGGGTCGTCACCGGACCAGGGCGCGAGGGCATGAGGGCAGCGCGCAGCGCCATCCCCGGCCCACCCGCGAGGCCCGGACGTGCAGCACCCCGCGCAGGCAGGACGGAGTGCACCGTCGGCAGGCATTCGGACTCGCGGACAACGCCGCTCACCGCTGCGGGGCAGTCCCGGACTCGCACCGGGTTCCCCTGCGTCGACAGCGAGATGAGCATACATCTAGGGGCGGCGTCTCTGACGCACCCCCAGATGTTGTGTCGTCAGTCGGTCAGTTCCCGTGCATAGGTCATGAGTTCGACCCCCGGGACGGGCGACCAGTCCCGGTCCGGGGTGCGCACGAAGCCCTCGCGGTCGTAGATCCGGTGGGCGAAGACCATGCTCTTGTGGGTGCTCATCACGATCCGCGACAGCCCCAGCTCCCGGCCGCGGTCGAGGACCGCGCGGACCAGCAGCAGGCCGACCCCGCGGCCGCGGGCACCGGGGGACACCGCGAGCATGCGGAACTCGCCCTCGTCGTCCACCGCGAGGTCCGCGTAGGCGGAGCCGGGCGGCGCGAAGGTCACCGAGCCGAGGACGGCGCCGGTCTCCTCGTCCACGGCCACCAGCAGCTCGGCGCGGGCGGCGCGGTCGGCCGTGTCGCGGATCACCGACTCGTAGCGACCGCCGCGTTCGGTGTGCCCGTCCACGATGAAGGCCTCGGCCACGAGGTGCCCGACCTCCTCGAGCTCGGCGGGGCGGACGGGACGGACGACGATTCCGGTGCTGGTGCTGCTCACCGGGTCATTCTGCCTGACCCCGGTGGACCACCCGCGCTGCGGGCCTGCCGGCCCGGTGTCAGATTCGGAGGGTGACCCCCTTTCTGAGACTGCGTCAGCTCGCTGCCGCAGGCGCCGTGGCCCCCCTGGTGGCGCTGGCTGCTCCGGCCGTCCCGGCGGTGGCCGCGGTCGCCCACCCCGTCCAGGCCGTCCGCACCCCGCATGCCGCGCCGAAGTCCTGCGCCGCGTCGGCGTCGTCGCTGCCGGTGTCGATGAGACTGACCGGCCTGCGGCGGCGGTACGTGGCCGGCGGCCGCCACTGGTCGACCTTCCGGCTTCGGGTCCACAACCGGACGGCGCTGCGCTGCCCGGTGACGACCGTCCTGGCCTACGCGGCCCGCCAGGGCGGGCTGCGGCCGGACAGCGTGCAGTTGCAGTGGCGGCGGAGCGGGCACTGGGTACGGGTGCCGGCCAAGGTGCAGTTGGGCGTCCTCCTCGCCCTGGCCGGCCCGCGCGGGGGACTCGACCTCAGGGGCCACGCGAGGAGCCAGGTGCGGCTGCGCATGCGGTTCCCCGCGGACGCGCCGAAGGGGGAGTGGGTGACGCTGTCGGTCGGCTTCACGCCGCTGACGGACAGGACCGGGGCCACGTTGCCGTGGCCGGTGGGGGTGTCGGACCCCCACGTGTTCCGCGTGGTCGGTACCGGCCACCGCCCCTCTGGCGCACCGCGGTTGGCCGAGACGGGCGCGGACGCCACCTCGACCCTCGCGCTGTGCACCGGCGCGGTCGCCTGCCTCGCCTCCGGCGCGGCCCTCCTGCGCCGCAGGCGCCCGTAGCCGCGCGAGCAACCCACCTCAGGGGCGCGAGTTCCTCCCCCTACCCTTCGGGCGGGGGTGCCCCCAGCGCCCCTGGGGATGGTGCAGCTACAGGTGGGGGAGCGTGTTCCACGCGGTCAGGGTCAGGCCCGCCGCAGGGGAGGGGCGGGACCAGTGGGTGACGCTGGTGTTGGCGACGGCCGGGAGGCCGGCCAGCTCCTCCTCGGGCAGGTCGTCGAGGATGTGACGCAGCATCAGAACCGTGGCGTCGTGTGCCACCACCAGCACGCGCCGGTCCGGCTCCGACTCGTACAGGTCCCGCAGCGCGCTCCGCACGCGAAGGGCCACATCGGCCAGCGACTCCCCGCCCGGAGGGCGCCAGCGGAGTTCGCCGAGTCGCCGCCGCCGCTCCGCCTCCTCCGGGTGGCGCAGCTCGATCGCCGCCGAGGTGAGCATCTCCAGGATGCCCAACTCCCGGTCCCGGAACCGCTCTTCGACGACCACCCCGGGCTCGGGCAGGCCCGCCGCCGCGACCTCGGCCAGCGCGATCTCCGCCGTCTCCACCGTCCGCAGGTAGGGCGAGACCCAGACGCTGTCCGGGGTACGCCCGCCGCACAGCCAGCGGCCCAGCGCCGCCGCCTCCGCGCGGCCCCGCGCGGTGAGGCGCAGGTCGGCGTCGCGGCAGGTGATGCCGACGTCGAGGGCGCCGGCGGCCTCCGCCGCCGCGAACGCGGCGTTCGCCGTCGACTGTCCGTGCCGGACCGCGGTGAGCGCGGCCGGGCCGGGGAGGCCGGGGAAGAGCCGCCGCGGTGCGCCGCGCCGGGCCGCTGCCGGGTAGGGACGCGGCTGCGGGCGCGGGTGCGGATCGGTGAGTGCCACAGACAACCCCCTGTGTCTCCGTGTCGGAACGGCCACGGGCCGCCGTCCCCAGTGTGCGGGAGACGGCGGCCCGGACGTAGGGCGCACAGGGTGGTGATCAGGTAGCGAGGGGCGCGATCTCCGGCGCGGTGGCCTCGTCGGCCGCCTCGACCAGGTAGTCCTCCGGGCGGGTCTCGTCCGGCTTGTCGCCGGCCTTGACCGCCCGCAGCACCACCGTCAGCACCACGGTCACCAGCAGGTTCAGCACCAGGGCCGTGACGCCGATGTAGCCGGTCTGCCCGATCAGCGGGATGTTCGCCGCGCTGCCGCCGAAGTGCGAGTGGGGCTTGCCGGCCGCGTGGACGCCGTACGCCGTCCAGGTGCCGTAGGCCATGCCCGCGGCCCAGCCGGCGAGCAGCGCCCAGCGGTGGAACCAGCGGAAGAACAGGCCGCCGACGATCGCCGGGAAGGTCTGCAGGATCCAGATGCCGCCCAGCAGCTGCAGGTTGATGGAGAACTGCTTGTCGATGCCGAGCACGAAGCCCAGCGCGCCGACCTTCACCACCAGCGAGACCAGCTTGGCCACCTTGGTCTCGTCCGCCGCCGTGGCGTCGGGCTTGAGGAACTCCTTGTAGACGTTCCGGGTGAACAGGTTGGCCGCCGCGATCGACATGATGGCCGCGGGCACCAGCGCCCCGATGGAGATGGCGGCGAAGGCCACGCCCGCGAACCAGGACGGGAAGAGCTGCTCGAACAGCTGCGGGATCGCCAGCTGGGCGTTGTAGCCCTTGACGCCCTTGCCGATGCCGGCCGCGATGGCCATGAAGCCCAGCAGCGAGAGCAGGCCCAGCATCAGCGAATATGCCGGCATGATCGCCAGGTTGCGCCGCACGGTGTCCCGGCTCTTCGCCGCCAGCACGCCGGTGGCCGAGTGCGGGTACATGAACAGCGCCATCGCCGAGCCCAGCGCCAGGGTGGCGTAGGCCCACTGCGCCTGCGGGCCGGTGACCAGGGCGCCGCGCGGCTTGCCGGTGGCTGGGTTGGGTTGCGCGAAGGCGGTGGCGGCCTGGTGGAAGATGTGGCCGTAGCCGCCGAGCCGGATCGGGATGTAGATGACCGCGACGATGACGACGATGTAGACCAGCGTGTCCTTGACGAACGCGATCAGCGCCGGAGCCCGCAGGCCCGAGCTGTAGGTGTAGGCCGCCAGCACCGCGAAGGCGATCAGCAGCGGCAGGTCCTTGCCCCAGCTGCTGGAGCCGCCCACGTGCAGGGTGTCCAACACCGCCTGGATGCCCACCAGTTGGAGCGCGATGTAGGGCATGGTGGCCAGGATTCCGGTCAGCGCCACGGCCAGCGCCAGCCCCCTGGAGCCGTAGCGGCCGCGGGCGAAGTCGGCCATGGTGACGTAGCCGTGGGACCGCGCCACCGACCAGAGCCGGGGCAGGAAAAGGAACACCAGCGGCCAGGCCACGATCGTGTAGGGCACCGCGTAGAAGCCCTGCGCGCCGACGCCGTAGATCAGGGCCGGGACGGCGATGAAGGTGTAGGCCGTGTAGAGGTCGCCGCCCAGCAGGAACCAGCTGACCACGGTGCCGAAGCTGCGGCCGCCGAGGCCCCATTCGTCGAGGTGCAGGGCGTTCTGCGCGCGGCGCCACCGGGCGGCGACGAAGCCCACCACCGTGACCAGGGCGAAGAAGAGCACGCAGACGGTGAGGGCCACCCAGTCGGTCTTCATCGACGCCTCGCCTCCTCACGCTTGAAGAGGACGTAGGCGATCCCGGTGAAGACCGCGGAGACCACGACCCAGGCCAGCTGGTACCAGTAGAAGAAGGGGATGCCGAGGAATTCGGGCGTGGTCCTGGCATAGGAGCTGACCCACAGCAGGGCCACGAAGGGGGCCGCCAGCAGCACCGCGCACACGATGCGTGTGGGCGTCACCACCGGCGGCCGGGGACGTGCCGATTCGTTGCTCAACGTGCGACTCCTCTGGGTGGAGGGCGTACTGACCGAACGTCAAGCGGCGAATCTAGGGCAATGATCGGCACACGTCACTAGGGTCGGCGAACTTTCCCGGCACCGGGGGCGTCGCGGCTCGGGCGGCTCAGCCCTCCGGGCGGCGCAGCCGGGCCGTGAACTTGTAGCGGTCGCCTCGGTAGACCGAGCGCACCCACTCCACGGGCTCGCCGGCGGAGTCGAAGGAGTGCCGGGAGAGCATCAGCATCGGCAGGCCCACATCCGTCATCAGCAGGCCCGCCTCGCGGGGGGTGGCCAGCGAGGTCTCGATGGTCTCCTCGGCCTCGGCGACGGAAACGCCGTAGACCTCGCTCAGCGCCGCGTACAGCGAGTTGTGCCGGACCAGATTGCGGCGCAGCGCCGGGAAGCGCTTGGCCGAGAGGTGCGCGGTCTCGATGGCCATCGGGTCGCCGTTGGCCAGGCGCAGGCGCTCGACGCGCAGCACCCGGCCGCCGGGCCGGATGTCCAGCAGCGCGGCCAGCCGGTCGTCGGCGGTGACGTAGCCGACCTCCAGCAGCCGGGAGGTCGGCTCCAGCCCCTGGGCCCGCATGTCCTCGGTGTACGAGGTGAGTTGGAGTGCCTGGGACACCTTCGGCTTGGCCACGAAGGTGCCCTTGCCCTGGATCCGCTCGAGTCGGCCCTCGACCACCAGCTCCTGCAGCGCCTGACGCACGGTGGTCCGGGAGGTCTCGAACTCCAGCGCGAGCGTGCGCTCCGGAGGGACGGGCGTCCCCGGCGCCTGGGTCTGCGTGATCTGCAGCAGATGCCGCTTGAGCCGGTAGTACTTGGGGACGCGCGCCGTGCCGCTGGCTTCCTGCGTTTGGGCCGGCTCCACGCCGACGCCCCCATCGGTCGTCATCGGATCTCTCGTTCCTCTCGGGCTGGTGCCCATATGTTGTCACGGTTCCCGCCCCCGAGGGCGGCTGCGCCTTCGCCCGGCGGCGCTCAGGCGACCTGCGAAACTGCGGCGCCGGGACCCGCCAGGGCCTCGGCCGCGGCCTGGCTGCAGACCCGCGAGCCGCCGAAGGTGGTGAGCACGGTGACGCCCCGGTCCGCGAAGACCTCCTCCACGCCGTAGGCCGTGCCGATCTCCACGACCACCGCATCCGGGCGGACGGCCGTCAACTCCAGTGCGGCACGCTTCATCCACTCGTGGCGGTGCAGGTCGCGGACCACCAGGACGAGGGGGCGGCTCACCGCCGCGCCGAGCAGGGGCGCGGTGTCGACGACGCCGTCCGCGCTGTCCACCGCCATCCGCAGCAGGCCCAGGCCTTCCACCTGGGAGGCGGGAGCGCAGACCCGGGTCACCGTGGTGCCCGGGATCAGCCGGCCCAGCGGGCCGGCCACGCCCCACGGCGTCTCGTCGCCGACGGCGATGTTGGCGGCGGGGGAGAACTCGACCACGTGCGGAACGCCCTTGAGCGGGAGGAGTTCCCCGCGCACGCGCAGCGCCCGCCGGGCCGCGGTCAGCCCGATGCCCCGGGTCACCTCGGGGGCCGATCCGGCCCGCACCTCCCGGGACCACCGGGCCACGGCCCGGTTGCGCTCGGCCGCTTCGTGCAGCCGCTCCTCCGGCAGCCGGCCCTCGCGCACCGCCCACAGCAGCGCGTCGCGCAGGTAGAGGAAGGTCGCCTCGTCCTGGAGGCCGCCGCCGACGCAGATGGTGTCCGCGCCGCAGGCGATGGCCTTGACCGTGCCCTCGGCGATGCCGTGCGTGCCGGAGATGGCGCCCATCTCGATGCCGTCGGTGACGATCAGCCCGTCGTAGCCGAGCTCCTTGCGGAGCAGGTCGGTCAGGATCGCCCGGCTCATGGTGGCGGGCAGGTCCGGGTCGTAGGCCGGGAAGAGGATGTGCGCCGTCATGATCGACTTCACGCCCGCCGCGACGGCCGCGCGGAACGGGGCCAGATGCTCGCTGAACACGTCCAGCGGCAGGTCGATCCGCGGCAGGCCGAGGTGGGAGTCGGCGGCGGTGTCCCCGTGGCCGGGGAAGTGCTTCGCGCAGGCCGCCACGCCGGCCGACTGCAACCCCCGGACGTAGGAGGCGGTGTGACGAGCCGCCAGCTGGCCGTCGCCGCCGAACGAGCGGACCCCGATCACCGGATTGTCCGGGTTGGTGTTGACGTCGGCGTCCGGCGCGTAGTTGAGATTGATGCCCGCCGCGGCCAGGTCGACCCCGATGGCCCGGGCGACGCCCTCGGTCAGCTCGGTGTCGTCCACCGCCCCGAGCGCCAGGTTGCCCGGGTAGGAGGAGCCGGTGACCACCTCGAGGCGGGTGACGTCGCCGCCCTCCTCGTCGGTGGCGACCAGCAGGTCGGGGTTGAGCGCGTACATCGACGCGGTCAGCGCGGCGACCTGGTCGCGGTCGCGGATGTTGCGGCCGAAGAGCGCGACGCCGCCGAGTTCGCCTGCCTCCAGGCGGCGTCGCACCCAGCCGGGTGCCGTGAGGCCGGTGAAGCCTGGCTGGAGCACCGCGCCGGCGTCGCGCAGTAGCTGGGCGGTGTCCGGGCCGGGGTTCGTCATGGGTCCTTCCTTGCGGCTCTCAGGGCAGAAGCGGATGGTGACGGCTGGTCAGCCCTTGACGGCGCCGGCCGTGAGGCCGGATGCGACGCGCTTCTGGAAGAGGACGAAGAGGATGATCACCGGCAGCGAGATGAGCAGGGCTCCGGCCATCTGGGCGCCGTAGTCGGCACCGTGGGTGGGCGAGGCGGAGAAGCCGGTCAGCCACACCATCGAGGTCTGCTTGTTGTTGCTGGACAGCATGGTGTTGGCGATGACGAACTCGTTCCACGCCTGGATCCAGCAGTAGATGCCGGTGGTCACCAGTCCGGGGACGGTCAGCGGCAGGATCACGCGGACGAAGGCGCCCCAGCGGGTGCAGCCGTCCACCATCGCCGCCTCGTCCAGCTCGGCCGGGATGTTGACGATGAACGAGCGCAGCGTCCAGACCACGTAGGGGATGGTGAAGACCAGGTAGGCCAGCATCACGCCGAACATGGCGTCGTACAGGTGCACCTTGGTCAGGATGAAGTACATCGGGATGACCAGCGCCAGCAGCGGGACCATCTGCACCACCAGCATGCTGACGATGAAGAAGTTCCGGCCGCGGAACCGGAAGCGGGCCACGGCCACCGCGCCAAGGAAGCCCACGACCAGGCCCATGAGCACCGAGCCCAGGGTGATCACGGCGGTGTTGCGCAGCGTCGGCAGGAAGTTGCCGTCGTCGAAGACGGTCTGGAAAGCGCTCCAGCTGATGTGCGTCGGCCAGAAGGTCGGGTTGGCGGTCAGCAGGTCGTGGTTGGACTTCACCGTGGTGATGACCATCCAGTAGAGCGGGAAGCCCATCACCGCGGCGAAGCCGAGGGCGATGGTGTTCCACACCGGGGTCATCCAGCGCCGGCGCCCGACGGCGTCGTCGTTCCTGGACCTGCGGAGGGCCTGCGCCGGCGTGGCCGGGATCGGCTCGGTCTGGGTCGCCATCAGTCCTGCTCTCCGATCTTGATGACCTGGCGGATGTAGAACACCAGGACGGCCAGCATCAGCAGGATCATCGAGATGGAGATGACCGAGCTCCGGCTGTAGTGCGAACTGGCGAAGCCCTGCATGTACAGGTAGATGCCCATGACCCGGTAGCCGGGCTCGGGGGAGTTCTGGCGCAGCGACCAGATCTGCCCGAAGCACTGGAAGTCCCAGATGAAGCTGAGCGCCGCGCTGAGGATCAGGAAGGGGCGGATCACCGGGATGGTGACGTGGCGGAAGCTCTGCCAGGGCGAGGCTCCGTCGATCTTCGACGCCTCGATGAGCTCCTTGGGCACCTGGGTCATCGCCGCGTTGAGGCCGATCACCAGGAACGGCAGCGCCCCCCAGACGACGGCGACGGCGCAGACGAAGTACAGGCCGGTGCTCTGGTTGGCGAACCAGTCGTGGTTCAGCCACTTCCTGCCGCCGCCGAAGAGGTAGACGATGTAGTCCGCGACGCCGCCGGTGTTGGCGAAGATCCAGCGGAACACGGTGCCGGTGACGATCGCCGGGATGGCCCAGACGAACATCAGCACGGTGACCACGGTGACCTTCACCCAGGAGGAGACCCGCTGCAGCAGGGCCGCCATCGCCAGCGAGATCGCCATCGAGGCGACGACCACCTCGGCCGTGAAGATGACGGTGCGCCAGACGACCTGCCAGAACTCGCCGCTGCCGAGCACGGTGGTGAAGCCGTCGAAGCCGATGTACTTCACCATCGTCGGCATGCTCAGCAGCACGTAGCTGTTGACGTTCTTGAAGGCCAGGTCGATCAGGTTGTAGAGCGGGTATCCGAGGACGCCGACCATCACCAGCGCAGCGGGGATGATCAGCAGGTACGGGATGTACGTCTCGCGTGCGTTGGCGCCTCTTGCCTTGCGGGGCTTGGGAGTTGTCGCCTGAGGACCGTCGCTCGAGGAGGGCCGGTCGGTTACTGTCGCACTCATCAGGGTCCTTCCCCGGAGCCTGCAGGGTCTGGATGGCGCGGTGCTTCCGCACACAGGGGCAGGGCGGCCGGTGGACGAGCCACCGGCCGCCCGGAGTCCTACTCGCTACGGGAGGGTCAGCCCGCGTTGATGTCGGTCAGGATGGTGGTCTGAGCGGTGGTCAGCTCGGAGGTCACGTCCTTGCCGGTGGCGATGTCGCTCAGCGCGGTCTGCAGCGCGACCTCGTCGGAGGTCTGGCTCCAGAACGGGGAGTTCGGGATGAACCAGGTCTTGCCGCCGGCCGCGTTGGCCGCCGCCTCGTTGGCCGGGGAAGCGGCCTTGTAGGCGGAGAGCAGGGTCTTGTTGTTCGGGATGGCGAACTTCGCCAGCGCCGTCTGCTGCGCGGTGTTGGTGAAGATGCGCAGGAACTCCGCGCCCAGGCCCGGGTTGGCGGCGTGGGTCGGGACGGCCAGGTCGGAGCCGCCGAGGAAGGCCGGCGCCGGGGAGTCGGCGGTGGCGCCCGGAAGCGCGAAGGTGCCGAGCTTGTCGGCCAGCTTCGGGTCGCCCACCTTGGGGTCGATGACCGAGCTGAGCTCCCAGCCGTTGGCGACGATGGCCGCGATGTTGCCCTTGGCCATGCGGGCGTCCTGGTCGGACTCGTCGACCGTGGTGCCGCCGACCGAGTAGTTCTTCTGGAAGTCGTCCCAGGTCTGGATGCCCTTGACGAAGCCGGGGTCGGTCAGGGTGCCGGTCCACTTGGAGCCGTCGGAGGAGGCGATCACCTTGGACGGGTCGCTCATGTACGCGGCGCCGAAGGAGAGGGCGGCGTACCAGTTCTTGCCCGGCAGGTAGAGCGCGGAGAAGTTGGGGACGTTGGCGTTCTTGGCCTTGACCTTGTCCAGGTCGGTCTTGAACTCGTCCAGGGTCTTCGGGGTGCTGGTCACGCCGGCGGCGGCGAAGAGGTCCTTGCGGTACAGGACCGTACGGACGCCCGCGTAGTAGGGGATGGCGTAGGTCTTGCTGTGGTCGGCGCTCTCACCGGAGGCGGCCAGCGAGTCGAGCCACTGGGCGGAGTTGTCGAACTTCGACTTGACGGAGGTCAGGTCGACGAAGGCACCGGACGCGATGTACTTGCCGGTCTGGGTGTTGCCCAGCTCCAGGGCGTCGGGGGCGTTGCCGGAGAGCAGTGCGGTGTCCAGCTTGGTGCCGTAGTTCGGCCAGTTCTGCCACTCGATCTTGACTTCGGCGCCGGTCTCGTCCTTGAACTGCTTGACCGCCGCGTTGACGACGTCCGGCCAGCCCTTCTGCGCGTCCTGCATGAGCCAGACGGTGACGGTCTTGCCCTTGCCGTCCGTCGACAGGAGGGCCTGGGACTTGGTGCCGCTGCCGCTGGAAGAAGAGGAGCATGCGGCGGCCGTCAGCACAGTGGCGAGCGCGGCTGCCGCGGCAATCTTGCGCTTCAAAACATCCTCCTGAGGATGGCGAGAAGGTGGCACCGGAGACCGCGGAGAATGTCCTGAGCCTTGACCGTGCCGAATGTGAGAGTGCTCAATGGGAGGGCGTGCGCCTCAACTCTCCGACGCAGCCACCTGATTGGTGTAGACCAGTGCTCGGAGATTGGCATGGACCAATGAGGGGCGTCAAGGGCTCTCGGCGGAAGCGTTCAAGCCGTTACCAATGCTTGATCCGCAGGTGAACGCATGGGGATGAAACGGGCGTAACCAGCTTCCGGGACTACTGGTTTCGAGCCGGTAACGGCTCGGGTCCTCTTTCGGCAACGACCTTGACCGGTCTTTAAGGTCCAGACCAGACTCCCGCGCACTGGTCCAGTCCATTCCGAGGCCCAGGCAGGATCCTCCAGCAGGGAGACTCATCGATGCGTCGGCTCTCGTCGGGGGGGGGCACCGCCGCCGCCGCNCTCGGGCTGCGGCCTCGTGGCTGCCAAGAGTTCCGGACCGGCCAACTACAACGGCCACACGCTCACCGTCTGGATCATGCAGGGCGACGACCAGCAGCAGTGGATGGACAGCGTCCGCGCCGACTTCCAGAAGGCCTATCCGGGCGCGGACGTCAGCTTCCAGGTGCAGCAGTGGAGTGGCATCCAGCAGAACCTGAGCATCGCCCTGGCCTCGGTCGACCCGCCGGACGTGGTGGACATCGGCAACACCCAGACCTCCTACTACGCCTCCACCGGCGGCCTGCTCGACCTCGGCCCCTACCTGGACGAGCTGGGCAGGAGGCAGTGGACCGAGTCGATGAACAAGTCCACGCTCTACCAGGGCAAGCAGTACGCCGCCCCCTGGTACGCCGGCAACCGAGTCGTCCTCTACAACAAGGACCTGTGGGCCAAGGCCGGGCTCACCTCCGTCCCCAAGACCCGGGCCCAGTGGCTGTCCGACCTGTCGAAGCTGCAGAACACCGCCGGCGTCTCCTCGGCGCTGTGGCTGCCCGGGCAGAACTGGTACGCCTTCGACGGCTTCCTCCAGGACGAGGGCGCCCAGTTGGTGAAGAAGGACACCGCCTCCGGCACCTGGACCGGCAACCTCGAGACGCCGGCGGCGATCCGGGCGGTGCAGTTCTTCAAGCAGCTCCAGTCCTACGGGAACGCCCCCAAGGACCAGGACGAGGCCCACCCCATCCAGGCCGACCGCTTCGCCCAGGGCGACATCGCCTCGATGATCGCGATGGGCTGGGAGGGGGAGGAGGCCGTCAAGAAGAACCCGAAGCTGGCCGGCAAGCTCGGCTGGTTCCCGATCCCGGGCAGGACGGCGGACAAGCCGGCCGCGACCTTCCTGGGCGGTTCGAACCTCGGCGTGGCGCTGAACACCCGTCAGAAGGAGCTGGCCATCGGGTTCCTGAAGATCGCGCTGGACGACCGCAACGAGGCGCTGTTCGCGAAGGCGTCCGGCTTCCTGCCGAACCGCGCCTCGCTGGTGTCCGCCCTGAAGGCGAACCCCTACGGTCAGGCGGCGGCCCAGGCGATCGACGAGGCCGGCTACACCCCGCTGGTGCCGACGTGGGGCAACGTCGAGGCGTCCCCCAACCCCATCGTGACCAAGTTCCTCACCCCCTACCTCCAGGGCAAGGTCAGCGCGGCCCAGGGGGCGGAAGCCGCGAACGCGGTCCTCTCGGACCGGCTCAGCTGGCAGTAGCGGTCCCCGCCCCGCGAGGGGCGGGTGCAGGCGTCCTCGCCGTCGGCGGGGGAAAGCACAACGGGCCGGGGGCCGGAGCGGGACCCTCAACCCGCTCTGGCCGCCACGGCCCGAGGCTTCGTCGGCCTGGCGCGTCCGTCCTGCCCCGCGCGGGTGTGCGGTCCCGCGAAGGCGATGGAGGAACGAACCGCCGACGGTGGGAACGGCCGCCGCGCGGTCAGGGCAGATAGCGCGTCTTCGGTGCCGTTCCTTGGTGCTGAGTCGATTGTGGACTAGACCAATCCCGGTTGTCCAGACCACTGGGCCAATTCGTGCCGACGTGACCGCGACCCGTTCGGGGAACTCGGGAGGAACAGGGCCGACCTGGACGGATACGCTCGGGACATGCCTTCCCTGAACGAGCTGGTGCGCCATCACACCTCGCTGGAGCCCGCCGACGTCGAGTGGATCCACCTGCTGGTCTCCGAGTGGCAGCTGCTCTCCGACCTCTCCTTCGCCGACCTGGTCCTCTGGGTCCCCACCCGGGACGGCACCCGCTACGTCTCGCTCGCCCAGATGCGGCCCAACACCGGCCCCACCTCCTACCAGGACGACATGGTCGGCCACCTCGTGCCGCGCGGACGCCGGCCGCTGCTCGACATAGCCCTCGACGAGGGCCGGATCGTCAGGGAAGGCGACCCCGAGTGGCGCGAGGACGTCCCGGTGCGCGTCGAGTCCATACCCGTCCGCCGCGAGGGCCGGGTGCTCGGCGTCATCGCCCGGAACACCAACCTGCTCACCGTCCGCACGCCCAGCCGACTGGAGCTGACGTACCTTCAGAGCGCCTCCGACCTGGCCCAGATGATCGCCAACGGCGCCTTCCCCTTCCCGGGCGAGCAGGTCGACATGGACGCCAGCCCCCGCGCCGGCGACGGCCTGCTCCGGCTGGACGCCGACGGCATCGTCACCTACGCCAGCCCCAACGCGCTCTCCGCCTACCACCGGCTCGGCCTCGCCGCCGACCTGGTCGGGCTGCACCTCGGCAAGACCACCACCGATCTGATCCCGCCCAGCCGCGGCCCCGTGGACGAGGCACTGGTGAAGCTCGCCAGCGGCTGGGCGCCGCGGCAGACGGAGGTGGAGACGCCGGACGCGGTGGTCCAGCTCCGCGCGATTCCGCTGCGCCCCAAGGGCGAGCACATCGGCAGCCTGGTGCTGCTCCGCGACGTCACCGAACTGCGGCGGCGTGAGCGCGAGTTGATGACCAAGGACGCCACCATCCGGGAGATCCACCACCGGGTGAAGAACAACCTGCAGACGGTCGCCGCGCTGCTGCGGCTGCAGTCCCGCCGGATGGACTCCGACTCCGCGCGGGCCGCCCTCGACGAGGCGGTGCGCCGCGTCGGCTCGATCGCCATCGTCCACGAGACCCTCTCCATGGCGCTGGACGAGCACGTCGCCTTCGACGAGATCGCCGACCGGGTGCTGGCCATGGTGATGGAGCTCTCCCAGGACGGCCGGGTGACCGCGCGCCGGAGCGGCAGCTTCGGCATCCTCTCGGCCGAGGTCGCGACGCCCCTGTCGATGGTGCTGACCGAGGTGCTGCAGAACGCCCTCGAGCACGCCTACGGCCCCAAGGCCGGGGGTGTGGTGCAGGTCACGGCCGCCCGTGAGGGCGAGGACCTGCTGGTCGAGGTGGCCGACGACGGCCGCGGCCTGCCCGAGGGCTTCGACCCGCAGACCGCCGGCAACCTGGGCCTGCAGATCGTGCGGACCCTCGTGGTGGGGGAGTTGGGCGGCACCTTCGACATGACCGCCGTCCCGGCGGGCGGCACCTGCGTCGGGCTCAGGATCCCGCTGGGGGAAGGGAACTGACGGAAGCTCGGCGCCGGCCCCGCGCCCGATGCGGGAGCCACGGCGCGGGCAGACAGAAGCGAGGCCCTGCCGACCGGGGGGGAGGGTCGGCAGGGCCTCTCAAGCCTGCTCCGGCCGTCGGGGGGAGTCGGCCGGAGCAGGGGCTCTGATGCGGGGTAGCCAGCTCCCGCGGTTTTCGCACTCGCGGCTGCCCCTCGTTCCTGACGGTATCAAACTCTGCAGGACGATGAGCAACACGCTGGGTATGCGTTGCTTCGGAAAGTGCCCGACTTGTACTTCTTGCGGTGGTCCGGCACTCGATCAAGGGCTGATCAGGAGGTGCTTGGTGACGGAGCGTGTCCGTCGTCGTACGTCAGCTCAGGCGGTGCGGGCGCGGTTGCGGGCGGCGCGACGCTTCATCGCACGACGCTCGTCCTCGCTCATGCCACCCCAGACGCCGGCATCCTGGCCGGTCTCCAGGGCCCACTGCAGACAGCTCTCCATGACGGGGCAGCGACGGCACACGGCCTTCGCCTCCTCAATCTGGAGCAGCGCAGGCCCGGTGTTGCCGATCGGGAAGAACAGCTCGGGGTCCTCTTCCCGGCAGACAGCGCGGTGGCGCCAGTCCATGGTTGTCCAACTCCTCTAAAGCGGTGGAGGGTTCCCCACCTGCGTCAATGGCAGCTTGTGAATGTGAACGCTTTCACGAACCCGGTGGCAGGCACAGGGCCGACGGGCAGGTCGGCACTCGGGTGCTCGCGGCGTTGCGTGGATTCGGGCGACTCAGGCGGCTCCTGTGACGGGCCGTCCCGATCGCCATGTAAAGGTTCGCAAACCTCGACCTCGGATACAACCCCCTTCGGGTAGGAAATTTTGAATCCTCGGTGTCGCTTGGCTCACACCCTGTACTTCTACGGAGTGAAGCCGCTCG
Source organism: Streptacidiphilus monticola (assembly GCF_042658505.1). NCBI lineage: Bacteria > Bacillati > Actinomycetota > Actinomycetes > Kitasatosporales > Streptomycetaceae > Streptacidiphilus > Streptacidiphilus monticola. The sequence goes on from NZ_JBHSQJ010000054.1 coordinate 47,349, forward strand.
CGGGTTCGAGAACAAGGCCGAAGGGCCCTTGCGTTCACACAATCACACGCAGTGCCCGTGGTACGCCTGTGAAGCTGATGGTGTTTCGCTCTCCAAGATGGTCGCCGTCCACCTGGAACGGGAGCGATTCCTCTGAATGCAAGGTGAACTCGGGCAGATCGTGGTAGGCGACCACGTGTTTGCCATGCGGGCCGGCCCCGGACGAGTCGAGGAGCTGGGGGATCGTCCGCAGGGTCTGAACGAGTGACAGACCGGTGGTCCCGAAGAGGTCGAGCGCGGTGTCGAAACTCGCCTCGGGGGAGGCGTAGACGGGGCGATTGCCCAGGTAGGTCCAGGGAGAGGTGTTGGAGACTATCGACAGGGTGAGGCCGGTGACGTTCTCCTGGCCGGGCATCGACAGCGTGATCGGCCCGTGGCGGCGGTGGCCGCGCTCCCCGAAGAAGGCGCGGATCGCCTGACCGACGTAGAGAGCGTGCGTCGAACGCTGGCCGTTCCGCCGGGACTGCTCCACCCGGCCGACCACCCCGGCGTCGAAGCCGAAGCCCGCCGTGAAGGTGAACCAGCGGTCCGGCAGCCCCTCACCACCGGCGAGGCCGAGGCCGACCACCCGCTCGCGGCCCGCCTTCAGCGCGTCCAGCAGCTGTCCGGTCGCCTCGACCGGGTCGTTGGGCAGCCCGAGAGCCCGGGCGAAGACGTTCGTACTGCCCCCGGGGACGACCGCCAGCCGCGGCAGTTCGGCCGAAGGCCCGTGGTACAGAAGGCCGTTGACGACCTCGTTGACGGTGCCGTCGCCGCCGAGGGCGACCACCAGGTCCACGGTGCCGACCGCTGCGGCCTCCCGGGCGAGGTCGCGGGCGTGACCCCGGTACTCGGTGTGAGCCACGTCCAGCTTCAGCTCGTTGGCGAGGGCGTGGGTGAGCACGTCCCGGGTCCGGCCGCTGGTGGTGGTGGCCTTCGGGTTGACGACCAGGAGGGCACGCATGAGCCTCAGCTTACCTACCGGCAGGTACCCGGACAGGGAGGGACTAGCCTGGGGTCGTGACCGCTGAGATGACCACCGCCCCGGCCCCCCACCGCCCCTGGACCCTGACCACGGGCGCGTCCTTCTCGCTGGCTCAGGGCGTCGTGATCGTGGCCTACGGCCTGTACGTGATGGTCAACGGACTGGTCAGCCACACGAAGACGGGCGTCGGCATGACCGAGTTCGCGGGCGCGCTGCTGGTGCTGATGGGCTTGCTGCCGCTGCTGGCCGGCCGCGCCCTGCTGCAGGTGAAGCGTTGGGGCCGCAGCCCGGCCGTCCTGGTGGACACCCTCTGCCTCGCGGTGACCTACTTCATGTGGCCCAACGGCGGCGCGGAGGCCGCGCTGGGCGCGGCGATCGGCGTCTTCGGCGTGGCGGGCGCGGTGCTGCTGCTGCACCCGAGGACCACCGCCGTCCTCTGGCCAACGGCGCGGTAGCCCTGAGGGGCGCGAGGATCGCGCACCCTCCCCCAGCCTTCGGCCGGGGGTGCCCCCACGGCGGGAGGTGCCCACCGCGAGCGACCCACCCCCCGGGGAGGTCCGACCCGCGGTCAGGGACGAACCTCTGTGGGTGGTGGGTCGCTCGCGCCCACGTGCCGCAGCCGCACATGTCTGCGGCCTCGCCCCCAAAGGGCTTCTGGGGCGTGGGGCTTACTCCTCGATCAGGAGCTTCTCGCGGAGTTGGGCGAGTGTCCGGGCCAGGAGGCGGGAGACGTGCATCTGGGAGATGCCCACCTCGGCGGCGATCTGCGACTGCGTCATGTTGCGGAAGAACCGCAGCACCAGGATCCGCTGCTCCCGCTGCGGCAACTGAGCCAGCAGGGGCTTGAGCGACTCCCGGTACTCCACGCCCTCCAGCGCGTCGTCCTCCGCACCGAGCGTGTCCGCCACGGCAGGTGACTCGTCGTCAGTGTCCGGGACGTCCAGCGACAGCGTGCTGTACGCGTTGGCGGACTCCAGGCCCTCCAGGACCTCCTCCTCGGAGATGCCCAGGTGCTCGGCCAGTTCGTGCACGGTCGGCGAGCGCCCGTGCCGCTGCGAGAGCTCGCTCGTGGCCGTCGTCAGCGACAGCCGCAGCTCCTGGAGGCGGCGCGGCACCCGGACCGCCCAGCCCTTGTCGCGGAAGTGGCGCTTGATCTCGCCGACGATGGTCGGCGTCGCGTAGGTGGAGAACTCCACCCCCCGCTCCGGGTCGAACCGGTCGACCGACTTGATCAGGCCGATGGTGGCGACCTGCGTCAGGTCGTCCAGGGGCTCGCCGCGGTTGCGGAAGCGCCGGGCCAGGTGCTCGACCAGCGGGATGTGCATGCGCACGAGTTGGTTGCGCAGCTCCACCCGCTCCGGGTCGCCCTCGGGCAGCGTCGCCAGGCGGACGAAGAGCGCCCGGGCGGCCTCACGGTCGGGCGCACCGTGCTGGCGGTGGGTCACGGGCAGCTTGTCGCCCGGGCCCCAGGGCGCGATGGCCTGGCCCTCCGGCTCCCGCTGCTCGCTCGTCCCCTCAGCGGCCAAGCCTGCCTCCGTCTGCTCGCTGGGCTGCTCGCCCGCCTGGGCGGGCACCGACGCCTTGGTCGTCAGTTCTTCCACGGCGAACCCCCGCTCCGTCTCTTCCGGTCACGGCTGGCCGGGACCGGCGCCGCGCTTCTTGTGCAGGCTGATGGAAACCGTCTTGTCCGGCGCCACGGTGGAGTCGACCTCGCCGGCCAGTGCCGAGAGCACCGTCCACGCGAAGGTGTCGCGCTCCGGAGCGCGGCCGTCGGTGGTGGGAGCCGAGACGGTCACCCGCAGTGAGTCGCCGACCAGGCGGAAGACGCAGCTGAGGACCGAGCCGGGCACCGCCTGCTGGAGCAGGATGGCGCAGGCCTCGTCCACCGCGATCCGCAGATCCTCGATCTCGTCCAGGGTGAAGTCCAGCCGGGCCGCCAGGCCGGCCGTCGCGGTGCGCAGAACCGAGAGATAGGCGCCCGCGGCAGGGAGCCGGACCTCGACGAAGTCCTGTGCGTCGGGTTCGCCGTCGAACTGGGACACCCTCACCTCCGTACTACTGGTTAGTGCTCTGGTGCGTGCCCGGGTGACGCTACCGCGATCGTGCGGGCGGTGTCGCCCGTCCGGCAAGCTCCTGACGAATGGCTACCCATCGTAAGGCTTCGGTCGCACAGCGTGGCAAGGGGGATGACCAGCGGCTGACACCTGTTCAACTGCCCAGGGCGGCGAGCGCGTTCCCGGAGAGCCGGAAGACGGTCCACTCGTCCATGGGTTCCGCCCCCAAGGACTTGTAGAAGCCGATCGAGGGCTCGTTCCAGTCCAGCACCGACCACTCCAGGCGGCCGTAGCCCCGCTCGACGCACAGCCGGGCCAGCGTCTGCAGCAGCGCGCGGCCGTGGCCGGAGCCGCGGAGCCCGGGCTTGACGTAGAGGTCCTCCAGGTAGATGCCGTGGGTCCCGGTCCAGGTGGAGAAGTTCCGGAACCAGAGGGCGAAGCCGACCACCTCGCCGCTCGCCTCGTCCTCCGCGACGTGGGCGAACACGGCCGGATGCGGCCCGAACAGGGCGGCGTCCAGCTGCTCCACGGTGGCCTTGGCCTCGGGCAAGGACCGTTCGTAGTCGGCCAGTTCGCGGATCAGGGCATGGATGACGGGGACGTCGGCGGGGACGGCGGCTCGGATCATGGCTGCAGCCTATGCCGCCGGACTGACATGATGGCCCGCCGGAGGCCGGTGATCCGGCGTCAGACCAGCCGGGCGTCCTCGTAGCACCAGCGCCAGGTCTCGCCCGGCTCGAAGCTCCGCATGACCGGATGACCGGTCTCCTTGGCGTGCAGCGTGGCATGCCGGCCCGGGGAGGAGTCGCAGCACCCCACGTGCCCGCAGACCAGGCAGAGGCGCAACTGGACCGGGTGCTGGCCGGTGGCCAGGCACTCCGGGCAGGTCTCGCCGCAGGGTGCGGGCTCGGGGGAGGGAAGACCGGCAAGATGCTCGCAGGCGCGCATGGCTGACATGCGGCAAGCCTACGGAGGGAGGACCCGATGAGCGCTACCAGCGCCCTGCTCCCGTTGGTCGCCGGAAGCGCCGCGGTGGCCGGCGTGGCCCGGCGCTACCAGCTGTCCGCGCCGCTGCTGCTGGTCGTCGTCGGGCTCGGGGTGTCGTACATCCCCGGAGTGCCGAACTACACGATCAAGCCGGAGGTCGTGCTGCCGCTGGTGCTGCCGCCGCTGCTCTACACCTCGGCGCTGGACAGCTCGCTCAGCAGCCTGAAGCGGAACCTGCGGCCGGTCGCCCTGCTCTCCGTCGGTTACGTGCTGTTCAGCACCGTCGCCGTCGGCCTGGTGATGCACGCCGTGGTCCCCGGTCTGCCGCTGCCGGCCGCCTTCGTGCTCGGCGCCGTGGTGGCCCCGCCGGACGCGGTCGCCGCGACCGCGGTCGCCCGCCGGGTCGGGCTGCCCCGACGGATCGTCACCATCCTGCAGGGCGAGAGCCTGGCCAACGACGCCACGGCGATCACCGCCTACCGGGTCGCCCTGGCCGCGGCGGTCGGGGAGGGCTTCTCCTGGGGCACCGCGGTGGGCCACTTCCTGCTCGCCGCCCTCGGCGGCACGGCCGTCGGCGTGGTGCTGATGTGGCCGCTCGGACGGCTGCGCACCAAGCTGTCCGACCCGCTGCTGCTGAACACCTTCTCGCTGCTGGTCCCCTTCGTCGCCTACGGCGCGGCGGAGGCCTTCGAGGCGTCCGGTGTGATCGCCGTCGTCGTGGTCGGCCTCTACCTGGGCCACTACGCCTACCAGGTCGACTTCGCGCTGCGGCTGCAGGAGGACGCCGTCTGGACGATGGTCTCCTTCGTCCTGGAGTCCGTCGTCTTCGCCCTGATCGGCCTGCAACTGCCGGTCGTGCTGCGGGCGCTGGGCAGCAACTACTCGGCGGCGCAGCTCTTCGGCTGGGCCGTGCTGATCCTGGCGGCGGTGATCGGCTTCCGGGCGGTGTGGGTCTGGCCCGCGACCTATCTGCCCTTCCTGGTGAGCAGACGGGTCCGCCGGAGGGAGCAGATGCCCGACTGGACCCGCCCGGTCATCGTCGGCTGGGCCGCGATGCGCGGGGTGGTCTCCATGGCGGTCGCCTTCTCCATCCCGGAGACCGTGCACGACGGATCGCCGTTCCCGGACCGGGACTTGATCCTCTATCTGACCTTCGTGGTGGTCATCGGCACCCTGCTGATCCACGGCGTGACCCTGCCCAAGCTGGTCCGTCTGCTGCCGCTGCCGCAGCGCGACCCGCAGCGGGAGATCCTGATCGAGGCCCAGGCCCAGCACGACGCCTCGGACGCGGCGGAGAAGCGGCTGGACGAACTGCTGGAGGACCCCGCGAACCAGCTCCCCGGCCCGCTGGAGGAGCGGCTGCGCCGGGTCATGGACCGCAGGCGCAACGGCGTCTGGGAGCGGCTCGGCGCCCCCGTCAGCGACGACACCGGCGAGTCGGCGGACGCCGTCTACCGCCGCCTGGGGCGCGAGGCCATCGACACCGAGCGGCAGACCTTCGTGGAGCTGCGGGACTCCGGCCGGATCGACGACGAGCTCTACCGCCGCCTGGTGCACCAACTCGACCTGGAGGAGGCCCTGGTGGCCCACCAGGACGAGTAGCGGACGGCTAGTTGCCGCAGGACGGGCGACCGGAGCACGCCGGGAAAGCGCCGCACCCGGTCAACCGGGCTCCGGGTACGGCGGAGCGGGGCTGACCGGGTGCGACCGGGTCGTGCGGGGGTACCTCAGCTGCCGGGTACCTCAGGTCTGATGGTCGATCAGGCCTTCTTGGTCTCCCAGAAGATCTTGTCGATCTCGGCGATGAGGTCCAGCGCCTTCTGGCCCGTCGCCGGGTCGGTCGAGGCCTTGGCGGCGGACAGCGCCTTGAGGGTGTCGTTCACCAGCTGGTGCAGCTGCGGGTACTTCTCGAAGTGCGGGGCCTTGAAGTAGTCGCTCCACAGCACCGAGACGTGGTGCTTGGCCAGCTCGGCGCGCTGCTCCTTGATGACGGTGGCCCGAGCCTGGTAGTGCGGGTCGTCGTTGCCGGCCATCTTCTCCTGGACGGCCTTGACGGACTCGGCCTCGATGCGCGCCTGGGCCGGGTCGTAGACGCCGCAGGGCAGGTCGCAGTGGGCGTGCGCGGTCACCCGCGGAGCAAACAGACGAGAGAACATGGGAGTCCTTTCCTGTGATCGTCTTCCCGAGGAGCACATTACCGCCGACGCGGCCCTTGAACCCGCCTACCCCCGCCCCCGAGCCGGGTCCTAGGACCAATTGCCGAGCCTCCGCCGGGGCCCCGGCAGGGGCGCGAGGATCCCCACCCCTTCGGGCGGGAGGTGCCCCCACCCTTCGGGCGGGAGGTGCCGCCACCGCGACCGGCCCCGCACCGGGGAGGTCCGACCCCCTGTGCAGGACGGGACCTCCCTGGGGGGTGGGTTGCTCGCGGTGGGGGCACCTCCCGCCCCTGAAGGGGCCGGCGGAGCGAGAATGGCGGGGGAGGGTGGACTTCCGGACGCGGGGGGTGAAGATGGAGTCAGCGGGGAGACGCGACACGGATGCAACGAGCGGAACGGGCGGAGCAGATGGGTGACGTCGAGGCGACGGGGCGGGGCGCGCGCTGGGAGGAGCCGGCGCTGCCGTTGCAGGAGCCGCCGGAGGGCGGCCACATCCACGGCCGGCTGGGCGTCGTGGACGTTGACGGGCCGTCAATGGTCCCCACCCTCATGCACGGTGACCGTCTGCTCTGCCATTACGGCGCCCGCGTCCGCCCCGGGGCCGTCGTCGTCGCGAAGCACCCCCTGCGGCAGGACCTGCTGGTCGTGAAGCGGGCCGTCGAGCGCCGGGACGGCGGTTGGTGGCTGCTGTCCGACAACCCCCACGTCGAGAGCGACAGCCGGGACTACGGCCCGGTCCCGGAGGAGCTCGTGCTCGGCCGGGTCCTCTGCCGGATCGGGCCGAGGCCCGCCTGGCTGGCCCCGGCCCGCTGGTGGTCCGGGGCGCTGCGCCTGCTGCCCCGCAACGCCGCGCTGCGGCTGGGCGGGCGCTAGGGCCGGACAGGCCCTGGGCCTAGGAGGCCGCCGCGGCGGCTGCCGCCTCCTCGCGCTTGCGGGCGCGGTAGGCCGCGACGTTCGCCCTGGTGGCGCAGCGGTCGGAGCAGTAGCGCCGGGAGCGGTTGGTCGAGGTGTCCAGGTAGGCGTTGCGGCACGGCGCGGCCTGGCAGATGCCCAGGCGTTCGACGCCGTGCTCGGTCAGGTGCACCGCCAGGCCCATGCCGGCGCAGGCGGCGTAGAGCGCCGTCGCCGTGGGGGCGTTCTCGGCCAGGTGCATGTGCCACTGCGGGCGGCCCTGGTCGTCCAGGTACCCGTGCCCGGAGATGATCGGGCTGACCGGGTACTCGATGAGCAGCTCGTTGAGCAGGTTCACCGCGCGGGTCTGGTCGCCGCCGGCGGCGGACTCGAAGACCTCGCGCAGCCGGGCGCGGACGCCGCGCAGCCGCGGCACGTCCGACTCGTCGGCGATGCGTCCCCCGCGCCCGCCGGGGCTGAACAGCCGACGGACGTCGTCGAGGGTGTGCAGCGCGTCCTTTCCGCGGTCCGGTTCCTCGGTGTTCACCAGCCTGACCGCGAAGTCCGCGTAGGAGGTGAGTTCCACGGTGATTCCTCACGACGTAACGGATGCAGGGCTACCAGGGTATTACGACGGCAGTCGGTTCAGGGGTGGTAGATCTGCTGGATGCCCGCGACAGCCCCGGACGCGTCCAGCCGGACGTAGTAGTACGGCCGCCCCATCGCGCTGACGGAGAAGTGTGCGAAGGGCACCGGGGCGAGCTGGGTGCCGTTGCGGAGCACCTGCACCACCGCGTCCGGACGCACGGTCAGGGTGCGCCTGCCGCCCACCGGGGTGTAGTGCACGCCCTGCCGGTCCAGCGGCGTGAAGGTGCACTCCTCGAAGGTCAGCGCCAGCAGGTGCCGGCCGCCGGAGGTCCAGGCCCGGGTGAGCCGCGCGTAGGCGCTGTAGCCGGCGGGCAGGTCCTTGCACGGCTGCCCGCCGGGGCCGGTGGCGGACGCCTTGGAGGTCGGCTCGGTCGGCGGCTTGACCGGACGGGTGGCCGTCGGCTGCGGCAGCGGCGAGCCGGACGCGGTGGCCTGGGTGGAGGGAGTCCCGGCGTCCCCGCCCGAACCCGCCCCGGAACCGGAGCCCGGGCCGGAGCCGGCCGCGGAGGCCGACGCCCCCGCGCCGGAGGCGACCGGTGCTCCCGCGGCGGAGGAGCACCCCGCCAGTGCGCCCAACAGCAGCGCTACGAGGGCGATTTGACGCCCCGTACGCCGTCTCGGTGAGTCGGCCCCCATCGGTCCCCCCTGTGGTCTGACGGCCTGACTGCCCATCAGACCACAGGGGGGGACCGACCGTACGGGTTATGCCGTCCCGATTCCGTTACGGCGTCACAGCACCTTCGACAGGAAGGCGCGGGTGCGCTCGTGCTGCGGGTTGGTGAGCACCTCGCGCGGGTGCCCGGACTCGACGACCACGCCGCCGTCCATGAACACCAGCGCGTCGCCCACCTCGCGGGCGAAGCCCATCTCGTGGGTGACCACGATCATCGTCATGCCGTCCTCGGCCAACTGCCGCATGACGTCCAGGACGTCACCCACCAGCTCCGGGTCGAGCGCCGAGGTGGGCTCGTCGAAGAGCATCAGCTTGGGCTCCATCGCCAGCGCCCGGGCGATGGCCACGCGCTGCTGCTGGCCACCGGAGAGCTGGGACGGGTAGTTCTGCGCCTTGTCGGCCAGGCCCACACGCTCCAGCAGCTCCATGGCCTGGCCCCTGGCGTCCGCCTTGGAGCGGCCCTTGACCTTGACCGGGGCCTCGGTGATGTTCTCCAGCGCGGTCATGTGCGGGAACAGGTTGAATCGCTGGAAGACCATGCCGATGTCGCGGCGCTTGCGGGCGACCTCGCGGTCCTTGAGCTCGTGGAGCTTGCCGCCCTTCTCCGTGTAGCCGACGAGGTCGCCGTCCACGTAGAGCCGGCCGGCGTTGATCTTCTCCAGGTGGTTGATGCACCGCAGGAAGGTCGACTTGCCCGAGCCGGACGGGCCGACCAGGCAGAACACCTCCCCGCGCTGCACCTGCAGGTCGATGCCCTTGAGCACCTCGACCGTGCCGTACGCCTTGTGCACCTGCTCGGCGCGGACCATGGGCTCGGTCATCGGACGGCACCTCCCGGCTTGCGCAGTCCGGCCAGCTGGGCCCGGACCTTCTGGATCGGCGTCGGCGGCAGCGCGCGGTTGGACCCGCGGGCGTAGTAGCGCTCGATGTAGTACTGGCCGACCGAGAGGACGGAGGTGACCAGCAGGTACCAGAGGCTGGCCGCGATCAGCGCCGGAATGATGTACAGGGTGCGGTTGCCGATGTCCAGGGCGGCGCGGGTGAGGTCCTCCAGGGCGATGGCGCTCACCAGCGAGGTGGTCTTCAGCATGGAGATGGTCTCGTTGCCCGCGGGCGGGATGATCACCCGCATGGCCTGTGGCAGCACGATGCGCCACAGCGTCTGACCCCGAGTCAGGCCGAGGGAGGCGGCGGCCTCGGACTGCCCCTCGTCCACGGAGAGGATGCCCGCCCGGACGATCTCGGCGAAGTACGCGGCCTCGTTGAGACCGAGCCCCAGGGTGGCCGCGGTGAACAGGCCCACCAGGCTGTTGTAGCTCCAGTGGGCGAAGGTCGGGCCGAAGGGGACGCCGATGCCGACGTTCGGGATGATCGCGCCGAGGAAGTTCCAGAAGAAAAGCTGGACCAGCACCGGCGTGCCGCGGAAGACCCAGATGTACACCCAACTGACGGTGGACAGCACCGGGTTGTGCGACAGGCGCATGACGGCGAGCAGGATGCCGCCGACGATGCCGATCGCCATCGCCAGCACGGTCAGTAGCAGTGTCCGGTACAGGCCGTGGATGACGGTCGGATAGGTGAAGATCTGGCCGACGACGTCCCAGTGCAGGTCCTTGTTGGTCAGCACCAGGTGCAGGCACTGCGCGAACAGGACGGCGATGACGACGACGGCGACCCAGCGGCCGGGGTGCCGGACGGGGACGGCGCGGATCTCCTCCGGCCGTCCCGGCGTCCCGGGCACCTCGGGACGGGTGTCCTGAGGGGTAGTCACTTCTCTACGCCTTCGGGTGTTTCGGGCGGGCGGGTCAGCTCGCGGCGGCGTTGATCAGGACCTTGTCGGCGGTGATGGCGCCGGACTGGACGCCCCACTTGTTGAGGATCTGGCCGTAGGTGCCGTCCTGGATCAGCGCCTTGACGGCGGCCTGGACGGCCTGGGTCAGCTGGGTGCCCTTGGGCAGCGCGATGCCGTAGGGGGCGACGTTGTAGTTCTCGCCGAGCTTCATCAGCGAGCTGTTCTGCTTGACGGCGTAGTCGACCACCGGGGAGTCGGCGAGCATCGCCTGGTCGCGCTTGGAGATGAGGGCGCTGGTGGCGTCCGACTGGGCGTCGAACTGGTCGCCGTTGTTGGGGATCTCGGGCTTGCCGGCCTTCTTGCAGCCCGGGTTGATGGTGTTCTTGATCTCGTCCGACTCGGTGGTGTTGGTCTGCACCGCGACCTTGAAACCGCACAGGTCGTTGGCGGTGCTCGGCACCTTGTCCGGGTTGCCCGCGAGCGTCGCGATGGCCTCACCGGCGGCGTAGTACTGGACCAGGTCGATCGTCTTCTCGCGCTCCTTCGTGTCGGTGAAGGAGGAGAGGCTGAGGTCGTACTTCTTGGCCGCGATGCCGCCGATGATCGAACCGAAGTCGGCCGACTGCCAGGTGGTCTTCAGGCCCAGCTTGGCGAAGATCGCGTCGCCCAGGTCGATGTCGAAGCCGACGATCTTGCCCGACGCGTCCTTGAACTCGGCCGGGGCGTAGGTGGAGTCGGTGGCGATGGTGACCGTGCCCTTGGACTTCAGGGCGGCCGGGACCATCGCGGCGAGGCTGGGGTCGGCGGTGACCGCGGACACCGAGGCGGAGGCGTTGGGCGCCGCACCGGAGTTGCCGCTGATCTTGGAGCTGCCACAGCCGGTCAGCAGAAGCGCGCCGGCGGCGACGACCGCGCCGGTCGCCGTCAGCCGGGAGGTGAGGGTGTGTGCCATGCGAGTTCTCTCCTGATGCCGGTGGGGGAGGGTCTTGCACACCGTTGTGCAGAACGATCAGCTCTGAATGAGACCGAATCTTGCCACTGCCCCGCTCACGTTCGCTGCCAACCATGTGTCAAAATCGCATAACGGGTGACCCCCGTCGTTTGAGCAGGCCATCGGATCGGGACCGATCCGCGGGCGTGTCGGACCGGAAGCCGAGCAACCAGGATCCGGAGCTGTCACTCCTCTTTTCCGGCCATAAGCTCCTTTCCTCTTGTGCGGACTGGAGGAAAAGGACGAAGCACGGGCAGCTTCGTCCCGATTAGTGTCGAGGTCCGCATCACCCCAACCCTCAGGGGCGGTCGCGCGTTGTCGTGGTCGCCTCATTGATCGACGACAAAGAGGTCCTCGTGGCAGCCGAGATCATCAGTACCGGACATCTGGACGACCAGGACGCCTTCGATCCCGCCTTCGCCCTCCACCGCGGCGGCAAGATGGAGGTCCGTGCGACCGTCCCGGTGCGCGATGCCGACGACCTGTCCCTCGCCTACACCCCCGGCGTCGCCCGCGTGTGCACCGCGATCGCCGAGAAGCCCGAACTGGTCAACGACTACACCTGGAAGTCCAAGGTCGTCGCGGTGGTCACCGACGGCACCGCCGTGCTCGGCCTGGGCGACATCGGTCCTGAGGCCTCGCTGCCGGTGATGGAGGGCAAGGCCATCCTCTTCAAGCAGTTCGGCGACGTGGACGCGGTCCCGATCGCGCTGGCGACCAAGGACACGGACGAGATCGTGGAAACCGTGGTCCGGTTGGCGCCGTCCTTCGGTGGAGTGAACCTGGAGGACATCTCCGCCCCGCGCTGCTTCGAGATCGAACGCCGGCTCCAGGAGGCCCTGGACATCCCGGTGTTCCACGACGACCAGCACGGCACCGCCGTGGTCACCCTGGCCGCGCTGCGCAACGCCGCGAAGCTGACCGGCCGTCAGCTCGGCGAGCTGCGTGCCGTCATCTCCGGCGCGGGCGCGGCGGGCATCGCCATCGCCAAGATCCTCATCGGGGCCGGCATCGGCGACGTGGCGCTGTGCGACCGCAAGGGCGTGCTGCACGTCGGCCGCACCGACCTGACGGACGTCAAGCGCGAGATCGCCGAACTCACCAACCGTGGCGGGCTGACCGGCTCGCTCTCCGACGTGCTGGAGGGCGCGGACGTCTTCATCGGCGTGTCGGGCGGCACGGTGCCGGAGCAGGCGGTGGCGAAGATGGCCAAGGACTGCTTCATCTTCGCGATGGCCAACCCGAACCCCGAGGTCCACCCGGACGTCGCCCACAAGTACGCGGCCGTCGTGGCCACCGGGCGGTCCGACTTCCCCAACCAGATCAACAACGTGCTCGCCTTCCCCGGCATCTTCGCGGGCGCGCTGCAGGTGCGGGCCTCCCGGATCACCGAGGGCATGAAGATCGCCGCTGCGGACGCGCTGGCCGAGCTGGTCGGCGCGGAGCTCTCGGCGGCGAAGGTCATCCCGAGCCCCTTCGACGCCGGCGTGGCCGACGCGGTGTCGGCTGCGGTCGCCGCGGCGGCGCGCGCCGAGGGCGTCGCCCGGGCGTGAGCCGGTCCGCGTCAACCGGGGGCGGAACCTGACGGCGCGTCGGATTCCTCACACGGCGGTGCGCTTCACCGCGGCGGGCGCCCGGTCCTAGGGTCGGGAGCATGTTTGCTGCCTATGCCGCCCGCATCAGTCCTGACGACCCGTTGAGCGGCCTCGAGCTCGGTGAGCTTCCCGAGCCCGAGGCCGCTCCCGGTTGGAGCACGGTGACCGTCAAGGCCGCCTCGCTGAACCACCACGACCTGTGGTCGCTGCGCGGCGTCGGCCTGCCCGAGAGCGCCCTGCCGATGATCCTCGGCTGCGACGGAGCGGGCGTCGACGAGGACGGCAACGAGGTCGTCCTGTACCCGGTGGTCGGCCTGTCGGGCCACGGCGTCGGCCCGAAGGAGCCGCGGACGATCCTCACGGAGAAGTACCAGGGCACCTTCGCGGAGAAGACGAAGGTCCCGACGTGGAACCTGCTGCCGAAGCCGAAGGAGCTCTCCTTCGAGGAGGCGGCCTGCCTGGGGACCAGCTGGCTGACGGCGTACCGGATGCTCTTCACCAAGGGCGGGGTGAGGCCGGGTCAGACCGTGCTCGTGCAGGGCGCGGGCGGCGGCGTCGCCACGGCGGTCATCGCCCTCGCGAAGGCGGCGGGCGTGCGGGTGTGGGTCACCTCCCGCGACGAGGCCAAGGGCGAGCGGGCGGTCGCGATGGGCGCCGACGCATGGTTCCCCAGCGGCGCGCGCCTGCCGGAGCGGGTGGACGCGGTGATGGAGACGGTCGGCGCGGCCACCTGGGCGCACTCCGTCAAGTCCCTCAAGCCCGGTGGCACGCTGGTGATTTCGGGCGCGACGAGCGGTCCGAACCCGCCCGCGGAACTGACGCGGATCTTCTTCCTGGAGCTGAGGGTCGTCGGCGCGACGATGGGCACCAAGGACGAGCTGGCGGACCTGCTGGCGCTCTGCGCGAACACCGGCCTCCGGCCGACCATCGACGCCACGTACGCCCTGTCGGACGCGCGTGAGGCCTTCGCCCGCATGGAAAAGGGCGACGTCTTCGGAAAGCTCGTGCTCAGGCCCTGAGTTGCAACGGCCCCGGGGGCGCGTGGCAGCAGACGTGCGCGGCGGA